>JBGSLI010000040.1:0-3033 GCA_041740775.1 Alteraurantiacibacter sp.
GCCTGATAGCGCGAACGGCGATCGGTCTGGGCGATCATGGCCAGCACCGCTATCCCCGCCAGCAGCGCGAACCAGGCAAACCGCCCGATCACCGCGCCGCCCGCGCCTGCCGGGCCAGCACCACCACCAACACCGCCGCCACACACAGAAGCGCCTGATTTCGCAGCGGATAATCGAGAATTGATTCGACATATCGCCGCGAAGGACATTGATGAGCTGCGGCAGTTCATCGATGCTGGTGCGGCGGATGAATCGGCCGATGCGCGTCACCCGCACGTCATCGCGGCTGGTGGATACTGTGCCCGCATGATCGGTAACACGCATCGAGCGGAATTTGAGGATATCGAACAATTCATTGCCGCGGCCCATCCGGCACTGGATGAAGAACACCGGCCCGCCATCCTCCAGCTTGATCGCCAGCGCCACCACCAGCAGCAATGGTGAAAGCACGATCAAGGCGCAAAGCGCAACCGCAAGGTCGAAAATGCGCTTTGCCGCGCGCGCGCGCATTCCAAGCTTCCCGGTCGATACCTTGAGCGCGGAGATACCCGCATCTTCATGGTGGACAACGCCGATCGCACCGATATCGCGCGAAAGCTGGTGTACCACCTCGCCATGGATGCCGGTTCCCTTGAGCACCTGGGACCACCGCGCCCGCTCCGCCTCCTGCGCGCTGACGATAACCTCGTCCATATTACGCAGATATTTGCTCAGACGGTCCAGCGCGAGCGGATCGTCGAGATCGGGCGAAAGGCCATGCTGGGTTGCATCGACATGATAGGCAAAGGGAATGGTGAACCGCGGCCCGCCCGCCAGGATCACCAGCCGGTTGATCACCAGCGGCCCCACCATCCGTGCAATCAGATGCGCGGCCAGCATCCGCGTGGCCACGATGAGGACCATCGTGCTGCCCAGGCCGACGACGAAGACCAGCCGTGAAAGCTCGGCATTGCTCTTGGTGAAAAAGGCCAGCAGATTGAGCAGCCCGGCAGACAGCATCAGCGCCACCAGCGCCTTGACCGAAGTGGCTTGCCAATCGGTCAGCGCCCGCCGCGAATAGGTGCCGTTATAAAGCGCGATGGTAAGATAGAGCGGCAGGATCAGATAGGCCGACAGCATCCCGCTTTCGAGTTTTGGCCAACCGGTCAGCGTGCCGAAATAGAGCGCGGAAACGGTGTAGAAGCTGCCCAGCAATATCACCACATCGCCCGCCAGCAACACCATATAGGCGCGCAGCCGCCAATGTTCGAGCGGGGGGGCAAGGCCCCTTTCGGGTGCTTGCGGCAGATTGCCCGGAGCCGGTGATGGCGCTTCAGAAGGCGCTTCGGAGTATTGGGACGCAGAGGCTTCCAAGATGAGTTCGCTCTCGCCAGCAGTGCCGACAAGCCGATCTCTATCCGCTTTGCGCAGGACAGCCCCATCGCTCATGAAAATTGCGAACCCCGGAAAATAAAACAGAAATACGTAGTTTCACGTATCCGATTAGTTGTAAATTTTCAAAGGGATTTTCCACAGTTGCGGCAGAACGGTGCTTATCGCTGCCCTGTCGCGCGGTTTTACCGCTTGGCCGCAGCGTAGCGGGCAATCTGGGTTATCTCGCGCGCCAGCAGCAGTTCGGCGGTCTGGCTGTTGGCCAGCAGCGACCGGTGCAAATCGGCGAGCCGGGGGATAAGCCGTTCCAGCTTCCCCCCGCTCCAGCACTTCAACTGTTCGCCGATTTCGCGGTGTTCCTTGAAGAACACGCCATTGGCGTTGAGGAACTGCTTCATGTCCTGCCCCGGCCGCAGCCGGGGGGCCAGCATTGCCAATTGTGCCGCGCGCCGCTCCATTGCCAGCGCCACGCCGACCGGGTTGAGCGAGAGTTCGCGCAAGCGGCGCAATTCGCCCGGCAGCCGGTTCAGTTCTGCCCCCAGCGCCGCATTGACCAGCGGCATCAGGCCGTCTTCCTCGGTGCTGGTCCCGATCGCCTCCCACGCCGCCCGGTCCGCGCGGCTCGGCGATTGCGGCGATGCGTCGAGAAACAGCGCCAGCTTTCCCACTTCGGATCGCGCCAGCCGCACGTCCATTCCCGCCGCACGGGCAATGCTCTCGGCCAGCGATCCATCGAGCCGCAGTCCCTCGGCATCGGCCATCGCCCGCACCTCGGCGACGATGTCCTTCATATCGGGCGGATAGAACATCGCCACCAGCGCATCGGCGCGCTTCAGCAGCAGTTTGGCGCTGCGCGATTTGTCGGTGGCGGAAGTGGCGACGATGAAGATCGGCCAGCCGTGCTCCACCTCGCCACGATCGGTAAGTTCGCACCAGCTGGCGATGGCATCATGCGCTTCCTCGCCGGAAACGCGGGCCAGGATGTGGCGGGTATCGCCGAACAGCGAGGTGGAGCGCGCCTCGTCCACCAGCCGCGCCGGATCGCTGCGCAATTCGCTGCCGGTCATATCCACCCGCTCGCCCGGATCGGGCAGCGCGTCTGCCAGTTTGCGCACCGCAGCAGACGCCCCCGCCTCGTCCGGCCCACAGAAGAAATACAGGCGGCAGTTTGCGCCGCTGCGTCTGGCGGCCTGGAGATAGTCGCGCTGGCTCGCCTTCACGGCTGCCGGTCGCGCAAGGTCCGGGACAAGCGCATGACGATCTGATCGGCCACTTCCACCGCGAGGTTTTCCAGCGCGGTCTGCTCGGCGGCAATGGTGGCAAATTCGCTGCCAACAACGTCGATCCCCGCGTCCGATCCGGCGGTGGCATCGACCAGGATAGTGCCGCTGGACAGGTCGACAAGCTGATAGCGCGCGCGCAGAGTGCGGCGTTCGCGCCCGATGGTATCGTCGGTCAGCAGGCCGAGGCCGTCGAGCTGATCGTCCAGAACCACGTCGAGCCGATACTGGCTCACGCCTTCGGTTTGACCCCGTCCCAGCCGGTCCTCGAGCGCATTTTTCACCAGCCAGCCTTCATTGCCGGGAATCGCCGCGACTTCGACCTCGGCCAAGCCGTGCGCCACGGTCCCGCTGGAACCGCCCGCGTAGATCGGCTGGAGGC
>JBGSLI010000041.1:0-1746 GCA_041740775.1 Alteraurantiacibacter sp.
GGCCATTGTTGGCCGGAGCGCGCGAAGGCATGGTGCTGCGCTGGAAGCGCGACACATCGCCGCCGGTCTGGAAGGTGCTGCCGCTCTGGCCGGGGCGAGCGGCAATGTTGCGCAGCATCGCTTCTTCTTCATCCCCGCTCACATTGGCGGGCAGGTTGACCGAGCCCGAAGCAATCGCCCGGTCAAGCTCGGACTGATTGTCCGCGATCGAACGCAACGTCAGGCTGATCGTGCCCAGCGTCTGCGCCACGGCGATCCTTTCGGCGATGCGCGGGGTCACTTCCATCGTTACCGTACGGAAGGCGCGGACCACGGTGTGGCCTTCCTCGTCGGTGGTGGTTTCGGTCGACTGGTCGGTGGCCAGCACGCGCAGATTGGTGAGGATCGTTTCGGATGCTTGCAAGGGCAGTTCGCCGTTTACAGTGGCATTGATCGTCTGGGTCAGCACCATGTCCACCCGGTCTCCGGGGAAAACGAAGCCCCCCACACCGGTGCGGTCGGAAACCGGAACGGTCACGGCGCGCATCCCGGCACCCAGCGCTGCGGCCAGGAAGCCGCGATCGCCGGGCGAGACCAGCGATCCCTGGGTAACGGGTTCACCGGCGGTAATCGAGTGGCGCACCACGGTGCCCAGCAGCTGTTCCATGTCGGCTTCGCCGTCGATGAAATAGACGTCCTGCACCAGTTCCTGCGGCCACAGCTGATAGGCCACGGCGTCGGCGGTGATGATGGTGCCGACCGGCAGGCCGCGCTTGGCGACCAGCACCTTGGGGCCTTCCGGCTCGGGTGCAGCGGCTGCGACTTCGGGAGCTGCCGCGCCTGCGAACATGCTCCGGGCAGCAAGGGCGGTACCGATCGCTATGATCAGCGCCCCTACCAGCAGGATGAGCTTCTTCTTGTCCATGGTGCGTCAAGCCCCCTTAGTTGGATCTTGTATCAAGGTTTCTGCCGGATATCCCGGCAATGGTTAAAATCAGGTTCACCCCGCCACATTTGCAGCAGCGGAAGCGGGAAGATAAAAGGTGCCGATGGTCCACAGCCCAGCCAGCGCGATCGCTACGCCATAAGGAATGGCGATCTTGTCCCGCTGGCGGCGCATGATGTGCCAGGCGCCGAAGCCGATCGTCAGCACGCCGCCCAGCAGCGCCATCATGATCAGCAGTTTGAGAAACAGCATTGGCTGGATCCACAGCGCCAGCGCGGTCAGCAGCTTCACATCGCCGCCGCCCATCGCGCGCAGGGCGAACAATATCGAAAGCACGGCAAAGGTGGCGAGGGCGGTAGCAAGCTGGATCGCCACATCAGGCCATAATGCCATGCCGCTGGCAAACCAGAACAGCGGCGCGCCCAGTGCGATTGCCGCATTCAGGCGGTTGGCGATCCGGCGGCTTTTGAGATCGGTGAACGCGGCTGTCAGCAGCGCGATTGCCAGCGCGGCCAGCAGTGCGTACTTGATCGGATCGTCCAGCATGAAAGCCCCCAGGAAATTCTTGAGCCTTGTGCTAGCGGCTATCACTTACCAAAAAGTAACCACGGACAGGAGGTTGGAATTAGCCAAGAGAGAACCGCAGTCGCGCTGCGGGCCGCCAAAGGCCCGCTGACCGCGCAGGAATTCGATCGGAGGGCGATTCCCGCCGGGGCGGCAGAGGGCGTCTGGCGCGCTGCTGACAGCCGCGTTCACCGATCTCAAAAGCCGCCGGATCGCCAACCGCCTGAATGCGGCAATCGCACTGGGCGCGCCGCTGT
>JBGSLI010000042.1:0-5128 GCA_041740775.1 Alteraurantiacibacter sp.
GATCCGCTCCTGTCGCTGCGCCACGCGGCCGGCCTGCTCCACGGCCTTGATCAGCCGCGGATAGACCCCGCAGCGGCACAGATTGGGGATCGCTTCGCGGATATCATCGGGCGAAGGATCGGGATTGCGGCGCAGCAGCGCGGCGGCAGCAATCGCGATGCCCGGCGTGCAGAAACCGCACTGGATCGCCTGTTCGGCCACCAGCGCCTGTTGCACAGGATGGCTCCGGTCGCGGCTCAGCCCCTCGATAGTGGTGATGTAGCGCCCCTCGGCCTCGGCAATGGTGACAAGACAGGACCTGAGCGCCTCGCCATCCACCAGCACCATGCACGCGCCGCAATCACCCGCGCCGCAGCCGTATTTGGTGCCGGTAAGGTTGGCCGCATCGCGCAACGCGTGCAGCAGCGGGGTTTGCGGGTCCATGTCGAACAGCACCGGCCGTTCGTTCACCGTCATTGCGGGCATGCGAGAATGTGTCCGTCAGTTGCGCCAGCCGGGGTCAATCGTGTCTATCTTGCGCACCCAGGCGGCAAAGTCGAGCTTGCCGAACTCATCCGTCAACTGTTTGTCGCGATCGCGCTGATGGGTTTCGATCACCTGCGGCGGCACCATGATGGGCGCGCCCATGCTGGCGGTCTTCACCTGCACCTCGCACGCGCGCTGGAGCATGTAGTAAAGCAGGAACATTTCGTGGATCGTGCGCCCCATCACCACCGGGCCGTGGTTCTTCAGCAGCAGGATCTGGTGGTTGCCCGCATTGCGCACCAGCCGTTCGCCTTCCTCGGAGCGCACGGTAATCCCTTCAAAATCATGGTATCCGATCGCGCCGGCAAAAAAGCACGAATAGAAATTGCTCGCCTGCAATCCGCCCTCGGTTGAACACACCGCCATCGTATCGGGCGTATGCGTGTGGACGATGGCGTGGGCGTGCGGCAGGTTTTTGTGGAACACCGAATGCTGGGTGAACCCGGCCAGATTGACCGGATGCGGATTGCTGCCCACTTTCTTGCCCTCGCCATCGATCTTGACGAGGTTGGAGGCGGTGACTTCCTCCCACAGCAGGCCGTAGGGATTGATCAGGAAGTGGTTGTCCGTTCCCGGAACGCGCAGGGTGATGTGGTTGTAGATGCTTTCGCACCAGCCCAGATGCGCAAAAATGCGGTAGGCGGCGGCCAAATCCAGCCGCGCCGCCCATTCTTCCGCGCTGCAATCCACGGTCTGCCGTAACTGAGTCGCCATCTGTGCGCTCCTTTCTGCGCGTCTCTCCTAACACGCGCAGATTGACTTTGTCACAGTCAATGGCAAGCACGCGGCAAAATCCGGCGCCTGACCGGGTTCGCGGGAGAGGAACACAATAACAATGGCAACGCATTCTGCGGATTCGCAAGGGCATGATACCGCTCAGGGCAACTGGCTGACCAATTCGCGCGGATACCAGACGCTGCTGGTATTCCTGCTGGCGCTCAATTTCGGGATCGTGTTCTTCGATCGGCAGGCGCTGAACGCGCTGATGCCGTTTGTGGAACCCGATCTGCAATTGTCGCAAACGCAGATCGGCCTGCTGGCCAGCGGGCTTTCCTTTTCCTGGGCGATCGCCGCCTTTCTGGTGGGCCGCCTGTCGGACAGCCTGGGCAAGCGCAAGCTGCTGCTGGTAATCGCCACCATCGCCTTTTCGCTGTGTTCCTTCCTGTCGGGCATCGCCACCAGCTTTGTGTTCCTGTTTGCCGCACGGCTGCTGATGGGCGCGGCGGAAGGCGGGGTGATGCCGATCAGCCATGCAATGGTGGCGAGCGAAGTCGATCCCAAACGCCGGGGGCTGGCGCAGGGGGTGGCGCAGAATCTGGGCTCCAATCTGCTCGGCAGCTTTCTGGCGCCCGTGGTGCTGGTGTGGTTCGCCACCCAGTTCAGCTGGCGCGAAGCATTCTACCTGGCCGCGCTGCCCGGCCTGATCAGCGCAGGCATGATCTGGTTCATGCTGCGCGAACCTGCCATGCCGCCCCGCGAAAAAAGCCCGCACAGCGGCTTTTCCGCCAATGCGGCGGCCTATTTCGCTGATGTCGCCGCCGCCTTAAAGGTGCGCAACATGTGGATCTGCGTGGTGGTGGGGGTGCTGATGGTGGCCCATTTCGTCACCACCTGGGCCTTCATGCCGCTCTATCTGACGCAGGTGAAGGGCTATGATCCCGAAACGATGAGCTGGATCATGGGATCGCTAGGCATTGCCGCGGCGATTTACAGCTTCACCGTGGCCGGCCTTTCCGATGTGATCGGGCGCAAGCCGGTGATGGTGTGGCTGCCGCTGCTGGCGGTGATCGGCCCGCTGGGCGCGCTGCTTTACGAAGGATCGGCATTCGGACTGGCGGCGATTTTCTTTGTCGGCTGGGCGGTGAACGGGGTGTTCCCGATATTCATGGCCACCATCCCATCGGAAACCTTCAGGCCCATCCGCCACGCCACCGTGCTCGGCCTCGCCATGGGCAGTTGCGAAGTGCTGGGCGGGGTGTTCGGGCCGATCATCGGCGGGGCGCTGAACGATGCCTTCGGCATGGACAGCTTCCTGTATCTGCTGATGGGTCTGTCCGTCATTGCCGGCTTTGTCGCCATGGGCCTGACAGAAACCGCGCCCGCCGCGCTGCGCCGCAAGGGATTGACGGCGGAACTCGCATGATAACGAATGTTAGGATAGAATAGCCGCAACGCGAGTCCCGCAAAGCCGGGGCCGGACCCACACAAGGAGAGATCAACAATGGCCACGCAGATGAAAGCCCCGCCTTCGGACAAGAAGGAAATCGTCGATATCCATTATCCCTATGCGGATCTGGTCGCGCGCACCTCGCCCGGCGGCCGCTATATCGATACGCCGAGCGATGAAGAGAGCCCGTGGATACCTTTCGGCGACAATGCGGCGATCAAGCACATTGCGTTCGACGTGCGGCAGAACCTGTTTTCCAACATCCTGTGGGTCAAAGGCCCCGGCACCATCGGCACGCATTTCCATCGCGGCACGATCATGATGGTCTGCCTCGAAGGATCGGTGCGCTATCTCGAATATGATTGGGTCGCCAAGCCATTCGGCGTGATCCTCGAAACGCCGGGTGAATCGCACACGCTGGTCACCGAACATCCCGATAGGGTGAAGCTGTTCGGCTGGATGCAGGGGCCAATCGATTTCTTCGACGGAGACGGCAAGTTTGTCGAAACCACCGACGTGTTCTGGTTCATGAACCATTACGAGACCTATTGCCGCGAAAACGGCCTGTCGATCAATCCCAAGCTTTACCTCTAACCACCCTCGTCATTGCGAGGAGCCTGCAGGGCGACGCGGCAATCCAGTCCCGCGTTGCCCGCAGGGATCACACCGGACTGGATTGCTTCGCATTGCTCGCAATGACGGGAGGAAGAATATGACTACGCAGGAAAAGCCCGGACTGGGTGCCAAAACCGCTGCCGAAGCAGGCGAATACAGGATCGTCAAAGTGCCGGAGGCGCAACAGGCGGTGATCGATCGCTATGTCCGCCCCGGCAGCTATGTCGGCACCGACGAAGCAGAAAGCCCGTGGGTGCCGTTCGGCGACAATGCCGCGATCCGCCACCTCGCCTTCGACGTGCGCAACAATGTCTATGCCAATGTATTGTGGATCAAGAGCGCGGGCGTGATCGGCACGCACAAGCATCGCGGCATGGTATGGGCGATCGGGCTGGAAGGGTCTTTCCGCTATCTCGAATACGACTGGGTCTGCCGTCCTGGTGATTTCATTACCGAATTCCCCGGCCACGCGCATACCTTGGTGACCGACGAGCCGGACGGGATGAAGGCCTTCTTCTGGATGCAGGGCGCCAACGAATTCTACGACGACGAAGGCAAGCACGTCGAAACGCTCGATGTGTGGTGGTTCATCAACCACTACGAAAGCCACTGCAAGGAACACGGATTGGAGATCAACCGGCAGCTGTATTTGTGATGCCCCACCCTCGTCATTGCGAGGAGTGAAACGACGAAGCAATCCAGCCCGGCTCTGGATTGCCGCGCGACCTGCGGTCGCTCGCAATGACGAAACGATAGTGGATATGAGCAGATGACCGAACCAAAAACACTCGACCAGTTCGACATTCGCGGCCGTTCGGCCATCGTCACCGGGGCCGCCAGCGGCATCGGCCTTGCCTATGCCGAAGTGATGGCCGAAGCGGGCGCGAAGGTGACGCTGACCGATGTCGACGCCGAAGGCGCGGCGCGCGAGGCGATGCGGCTGAGCCATGAAGGCTTCGAGGCGCGCTGGGACCAGTGCGACGTATCCGATCTCACGCAGGTTGCCCGCGCTTTCGACAATCACGTGGCGGCATTCGGTGGCTGCGATATCGCCTTTGCCAACGCCGGGCTGGATGTCGGCAACGGCTTCTGGACCCCTGCCGAAACCCGCAACCCGGCAGGCCAGATCGATGTCTATCCCAAGGAAAGCTGGGACAAGTCGATCGCCATCAATCTGACCGGCGTGTTCCACACCGTGCGTGAAGCGGCGCGGGTGATGAAGGCGAACGAGGCGCGCGGCGGGCGGCGCGGCGGGGCCATCGTCATCACCAGTTCCAATGCCGCCGAAGTGAACGAGGCGATCGTGGGCGTGCCCTATATGGCGGCCAAGGCGGGGGTGAAGCATTTCATGCGCCACGCCGCCTACGAACTGGCCGCCTTCGGCATCCGCGTGAACGCCATCGCTCCCGGCCCCTTTGTCACCAATATCGGCGATGGCTGGGTGAAGAAGAACCCGCAGGCCAAGGCCGCGTGGGACAAGATGGTGCCCGTGGGCCGGATGGCCGAAACCTACCAGATCAAGCCGCTCGCGCTACTGCTGGCCAGCGACGCGGGCAGTTACATGACCGGCGCGCATGTGATGATCGACGGGGGGATGCAATTGGGCACCGTCAAACCGCTCAGCGATTGAGGATTTTCATGACCACTCCTGCCAAAGCCGCCATCTGTCACGGCCCGGACAAGCCCTTCACCATCGAGGATGTCGAGCTTGACGCGCTGCGCCCCGATGAACTGCGCGTGCGGCTTGTCGCCTGCGGGGTGTGCCACACCGATATGGCGGTGCGCGATCAGCAATTGCCCGTGCCGCTGCCGGTGGTGCTG
>JBGSLI010000043.1:0-1964 GCA_041740775.1 Alteraurantiacibacter sp.
CCTGAAACGGGGATCATGGTGACGACCGGGGTGGTCGGCAGCGGCCTGCCGATTGCCAACGGTCTTGCCATGGCGAGCCAGAACAACGGCGATGGGCGCGTCACGGTGGTGAGCTTCGGCGACGGTGCGGCCAATATCGGCGGCTTCCACGAAGCGATGAACATGGCCCAGCTGTACAAGCTGCCGGTGATCTTCCTGTGCCAGAACAACCGTTACGGCGAACACACCGCCTATGCCGATCACACCGACAGCCGCAACATCGCCAGCCGCGCCGAAGGGTACGGGATGAAGGGCGTGACGGTTGACGGCAATGACGTCCACCAGATCTATCCCGCGATGGTCGAAGCCGTCGCGCGGGCGCGGGCAGGTGAAGGCCCGACACTGGTCGAAGCGATGTGTTACCGCATGATGGGCCACTTCTTCGGCGCCGATTTCAGCTACATGCCGCCCGAACATATCGCCGAAATGAAGCGCGAAGACCCGCTACCCAAACTGCGGCAGGTGATGCTCGACTACCAGTTCACCGAAGAGGAGCTGGACGCCATCGTGGCCGATATCAACGCGCAGATCGATGCCGCGGTCGAACACGCGCTCGCCGCGCCGCTGCCGGATACTGATGAAATCTATAAAGACGTGCTGGAGGAGACCGCCTGATGGCCCAGATCACCATGACTCAGGCGCTGAACCTCGCGATTGACGAGGCGATGGCCGACGATCCGGGCGTGTTCTGCCTCGGCGAAGATGTCGCCGCCAAGCAGGGCGGCGGGGTGTTCAAGATCACCTCGGGCCTGACCGAGAAATATGGGCCGAACCGCATCCGCGCAACGCCGATTTCGGAAACCGCGATTATCGGCGCGGCGGTGGGCGCGGCGCTGGCAGGCCAACGCCCTATTGCCGAGATCATGCTGATGAACTTCGTCGGCGTATGCATGGACCAGATCGTCAACCACGCGGCCAAGCTGCGGTTTATGTCGGGCGGGCAGACCCCGTGCCCGATCGTGATCCGCACCACCACCGGCGTCGGCGTCGGGTTCGGCGGACAGCATTCCGATATGCTGGAGGCGTGGTTCGCCCACGTTGCGGGCATCCATGTCGTCACCCCCAGCAATCCCGCCGATGCGCGCGGGCTGATGCGGGCGAGCATCGACGCCAATGACCCGGTGATCTTTATCGAGAACATCTTGTGTTATGGCCTCAAAGCCGAAGATCCCGGCCCGGGCTACCGCGTGCCATTGGGCAAGGCAGCGGTCGCGCGTGAGGGGACTGACATCAGCCTCATCACCTATGGCCGCACGGTGCTCGATGCGCTGGAGGTGGCCAATGAACTCGCCAAGGAAGGCATCAGCGTCGAAGTGATCGACCTGCGCACTATCGCGCCTTACGATGAGGCAACCGTGCTGGCGTCGGTGCGCAAGACCGGCCGCGCCATCACCCTGCACGAAGCGGTGCGCCCGTTCGGCACCGGGGCGGAACTGGCAGCGAACATTCAGGAAAAGTGCTGGGACAACCTCAAAGGCCCGGTGCGGCGCATCGGCGGGACGTTCTCCGCCGTGCCGTTCGCCTCGCACCTTGAGCAGGCATGGATCCCGCAAAAGTCGGACATTGTCGCACAGATCAAAGCATCGGTAGGTAAGGTCTAGAATGGCATCCGAGATCCGCATCCCCAAGCTCGGCATGAGCGCGGTCGAAATGACCCTCGTCGAATGGATGTTCGGCGAGGGTGAGCGCGTCGAAAAGGGCGACATCATCTACACCGTCGAAACCGACAAGAGCACCACCGAGATCGAAGCGCAGGCCAGCGGGGTGATCCACCCCACCGGCGAAGAAGGCGCGGTCTACAAGGTCGGTGACCTGATCGGGACGATTGAAGAGTGACGCGCGGTGGCTAGCCCTCGGGAGATGCTGGCGAGGGTCTACGCCACCGCCGGCACCCGCGATTGGGACGCGGTCGCAGCGCTGATCCA
>JBGSLI010000044.1:0-2128 GCA_041740775.1 Alteraurantiacibacter sp.
CGATCGCCGCCGCCTTCTTCCGCCACCTCGATCCCGGCATGACGATCGAAATACTGGCCGAAGAAGGCGCAGAAGTGTCCCCCGGCACCGATCTGATGCGGCTTTCGGGCAATGCCCGCGCCATGCTCACCGCCGAACGCAGCGCGCTCAACACCGTCCAGCACCTTTCGGGCATCGCCACGCTCACGCACCGCTATGTGCGCGCGATGGACAATCCCGCCTGCACGCTGCTCGATACGCGCAAGACCATTCCGGGCCTGCGCCATCTGGAAAAATACGCCGTGCGCATGGGCGGGGGCAGCAATCACCGGATGGGGTTGTGGGACGCGGCGATGATCAAGGACAACGACAGTCTGGTGGCGGGCGGCGTTGCCGAAGCGGTGCGCCGCGCGCGCGATGCCGGAGTGCGCGATATCATCTGCGAAGTGGACCGGATCGACCAGATCGAACCCGCGCTGGAGGCCGGAGCCACGCGCCTGCTGCTCGACAACATGGTGCCCGAAACGCTGCGCGAGGCGGTGACTTTGGTAGCGGGCAGGGTGCCGACCGAGGCATCGGGCGGGATTGATCTCGATACGATCAGGGCAAAGGCGGCCACGGGGGTGGATTATGTCTCGGTCGGCCGGCTGACGCAAAGCGCGCCCGCCGCCGATATCGGGCTCGACTTTAGCCCTTTGTAAGCGCAAGATTTATCGAGTCCGGGGAAGAAGGGGAAACGCCATGCGGCCCGATTCGATGCGAAAGTTCGATCTGTTCTTTCTTGGCGCGCTGGCGGTTGGGATGGCCAGTGCGCTGCTCAATTACGATACGCAGCTTGGTGCGATAAGCATCCAGCTTGGCGAAGCCGGAATGCAGGATTACGCCAGCACGGTGATGTTCGCCACGCTTGGGATCGGCCTCGCCGTCAATCTGCTGCTGTGGTTCCTCGTCTCGCGGTTGCGGATAGGCTGGGTGAAGTGGATCCTGATCGCTTTCCTTGCCTATTCGCTGCTCTCGATTCCGGCGGCGCTATCGAGGCCGGATATGAATGTCAGCCTCACCGGCCTCGTCAACGTGCTGCTGAAAGCCATCGCGGTGTGGTTCCTGTTCCGACCGGATGCGAAGGAATGGTTCGCCGCAGCCGACAAATGATCGCGCGGCTCCTTGAGGGGGTTTGGGCCGGAGTGCTGGCCGGGGCAATCCTGCTCCTGCCCGCTGTCGCTTCCGCGCAGGCCTATCAGTGCCGCATTCCGCAAGGGCCAGTCACCCTGCCCGATATCGAACGCGAGGGGCCGGTGCGGCAGACCCGCGTCACCGGCTATACGCTGGCCTTGAGCTGGAGCCCCGAATTCTGCCGTTTCCGCGAAGGGTCCATCCGCCATGCGCGGCAATGTTCGGGGCGCGAGGGGCGCTTTGCCTTCGTCGTCCACGGATTGTGGCCGGAGGGGCCAGGCGGGCGATATCCGCAATGGTGCCCCACCCGCCGCGAACCGTCCTCCCCGCGGGTAAGCGCCGCCATGTGCATGTCCCCCGATCCCGCGCTGATCGCGCGCCAGTGGTTCAAGCACGGCAGCTGCATGGTGCCCGATCCGGACGCCTATTTGCGCATCACCGGCGTGCTGTGGCGCAGCCTGCGCCTGCCCGATTACGATCGCCTTTCGCGCAACCGCAGCCTGACCGCGGGCGATATCCGCGCCGCCTTTGCCGAGGCGAATGACTATTGGGATGCGCAAGACGTGGGGCTGGTGGTGAACGAACGCGGCTGGATGACCGAAATGCGCCTGTGCTACGGCGCGGATTTCATGCCCATCGCCTGCGATGCGCGGCGGTTCGGACCCGATGATGGCGAGGAAGTGCGGATCTGGCGAGGGTTGTGAGCGCGGCAAAGCCCATGAAGCTCCTCCCCCTTGGGGATGGGAGATATTGGTCCCAACATCTCAGCCAGGTCAGGTCCGCCGCTCGGCGAAAAACCCGCGCAGCAGTTCCGCTGCTTCGCTCTCCCCCATTCCCGCATAGACTTCCGGCCGATGCAGGCACTGCGCCTGTTCGAAGACCCGCGCGCCGTGTTCCACCGCGCCGCCTTTGGGATCGCTGGCCGCGTAAAACAGCCGCGCGATCCGGGCGTGGACGATCGCGCCTGCGCACATTG
>JBGSLI010000045.1:0-3721 GCA_041740775.1 Alteraurantiacibacter sp.
CGCTTGCCGAAGTCTTCTTCCAGCAGCGCTTCCCAGCCATCCACCATGGCCCCCAGAACCCGCGTATCGCCCGGCCAGTGTTGCAGCAGCGCCAGCAAGGGTTCGCCTTCGGGCCAGTTCACCGGGTCTTCAGCCAGCCGATCGCGCCACCACGCCAGCTTGATCTGCGCAATCACCGGCTCTGTGCGCTGGCGCAGGATCGCCGCCAGCCGCGCGTCCAGCGCCAACAGTCCCAGCACTGGGCCGCGCGCACTGCCCGGCGCGTAGCTCAGCGCCAGGCGGTGCGGCAGCGACAGGGATTCGAGAAGCGTTTCGTGCATGGCTGCCTGCGGTGCCTGTGAAACCATGTCAGCGTCAAGCACCCGAAGCCCGCGAACGCGCGGGAGGCAGTGGTGAAAGGTCCGTTAACCCTGCCCGTCTATAACCCGGTTACTACATCGCGCGTATTTTCCCGGATCAATCCAGCAATTGCGCGACAAAACAGGCAGGCTCTATGATCACCCGGATCCGTCGTCACATCGCCAGCATGACCGGTTGCTCCAGCGGCAACGCCACTCTGCTCGTCGCACTGGGCATGCCCGTCCTGATCGGCGGCGCGGGCCTGGGCGTGGACATGACGCAATGGTATATGTGGAAACGCGAATTGCAGTTCGCAGTGGATCAGGCCGCCATCGCCGGGGCCTGGGCGCGGGCGGATGAGGATACCGAGTCCACCTATCAGACCCGCGCATTGCAGGAATTCAACGCCAATATTTCGGTCACCGAGGATTTCGGCCGCGCACCCAATGTGCAACTGGCCGATTACGCGGGTGGTACGCTCAATTCGGTGGCGGTTTCGGCCACTGCATCCAAGGAATTGCCCTTCAGCAGCTTCGTTACCGGCGGCGCCACCGAAATATACGCCTATGCGCAGGCAAGTTTCGAAGAAGGCACCACCTTTTCCAGTTGCCTGATCGCGCTGGACGAGGACGATGAGGGCGCGATCACCATTGGCGGCAGTTCGATCCTTACCGCCAGCTGCGGCCTCGCCGCGCTGTCCACCGACGATCTTTCGATCAAGGTCAACGGTAATCCCGAGGTGGAAGCGGGCTGGATTCTGTCGGCAGGCGGGATCGACGATTGGCTGAAGGACAATACCGACGACATCATCATCGAAAACATGGACGGGCTGTTCGATCCGTTCGAAACGTTGTCCCCGCCCAACCCGGCGGCATCGCGGGTTCCGCGCGATTACAGCTGCGCGGCCGAACCGAGCACGACCCTGGCGGATATCACCACCCGCACGGTGACCCAGTATGATTATTTCCAGGGTTCGAACCAGCGCAATGCCACCGGCTGGTCCAACGCCGAAGGCAAGACCGATACCGATCTGACCACCACCGCCTTTGCCCAGACGGTGCCCAACGGAACCGAAGCGGGCACGGTGACTTCGAGTTCGGAAGTCTGGACCAAGCTCGGTTCAGGAGGCGGGGATAGCCAGAAATGGGAACGCCGGACGCAGACCGTCTACACCACTCACGCCAATATCGTGATAACGGGCGGCGCGCTGGCGGGCAGCGTGCGGCCGGGCACCTACAGCAATATCCATATCTCCTGCAACACCGCCTTTGCCCCCGGCGTTTACAATATCGTGGGTGGCGGTCTGACGATCACCGGCCAGTATGAGGTGACCGGATCGGGGGTGATGTTCGTGCTGTATGACGGCGCCTTCGTCAGCATTGCCGGCGGTGCCGATATCAGCCTTACCGCGATGCAGGCATCCGATCTGATGTCGCTTGGCGTGCCGGCGGATGAAGCCAACGAGCTTGCCGGAATGCTGGTATTCGAGGATCGCGATTCGCAGGGCAGCAACAAGACCAACCTCAACGGCAACGCCAACACCATATTGAACGGCACGTTGTATTTCCCCACCAGCGAAGTGTTCTTCGCCGGCACCATCGGGGTGACCAGTCAGTGCCTGATGATCGCGGCAGACAACATCACCATCACCGGCACCACCAATATGTCCACCTTCTGCCCGGCCGGATCGTCTGAGGACACGACGGTGGTTTCCACCGCCGCCCGCGTGAAGCTGGTCGCATGATCCGGGCGCTGGACCATCTGGCCCGCTTCCGCCGCGCCGAGGGCGGATCGATGGCGATCGAAACCGCCTTTGTCGCGCCGGTCCTGCTGGTGCTGGCGCTGGGCGGGTTCGAGGCAAGTTCGATGGTCGCGCGGCAGACCGAACTGCAAAGCGCCGCCGCCGAAGCGGCTGCCGTGGTGCGCGCGGTATCTCCGCAAACCGCCGAGGAACGCACCACCGTGCGCGATATCTTGGTGGCCTCCACCGGGCTGACGGTGGAGGACGTGACGGTAACGCCGGTGTTCCGCTGCGGCACCTCCACCGCCTATGTCACCACTGCCGGGACCTGCGGTGAGCGCGTGGAATACCAGTTCATCCAGGTGGATATCCGCGATACCTATCAGCCGGTCTGGACCAGTTTCGGCATCACTTCGGGCTTCGATTACAACATCAGCCGCACCGTGCAGATCGGATGAACACCATGCGCCAGTTCCTCAACCGCCTCCGCCGCGAGAATACCGGTGTCGCCGCAATCGAATTTGCGCTGATCGGCCCGGCTTTCATCGTGATGATCCTGGGCGTGCTGCAGGTGGGCATGGGGTTGCAAAGCTATAACGCCCTGCGCAATCTTTCGGCCGATGTCGCGCGCTATTCGATGGTGCAATACCAGACGGGCAACGCGCTCTCCAATTCGCAGATCCGCAGCTGGGCGCGCAACCATGCGCAGGGGCCCCCTATCTGCTCGATCCTGACAGGCTTGGCGTGACGGTGGAGGAGCCGGAAACCCAGCGGGTTGCCGGGGCGCGGGAACTCAATATTACCGTGACTTACCGGATCAACAGCGTGCTGGAGTTCATCGACATCGATGGCCCTACGCTGGATTTCGCCCGACCGATCTTCCTCACGATCTGAAACCTGTCCATCGCGTAAGCCGAATTTAGCCGGAATCTTTCTCAATTGGCTTAGTCCTTGTTGCGTATGGCAAATGCCATGGGCGTTTCCTCCCCTCCCACACCGCGCCCCTGGTGCGGTATCATGCGGCGTCTGGCACACGACACCGCAGGCAATGTGCTGGCGATCATCGCCGCATCGCCGTTCCCGCTGCTTGGCCTGCTGGGCGGCGGGATCGAGCGGCACTATACCACCCCGGCGGCCTTCGCCGCCGAACTGAGCGTCGAGGCCTTGATCTACCTCTGCTCAGCTGTCATCAACTCTCGGTGAATTTCAACAGGTCCTGGATTTCTTCAACGGCGCTTAGCTTTTCACAACCTTGAGACCGCACCCCCCATCCAGAATGTGCGAACAGCCCAGCGTCTTGCCGTCGTCACTCTCGGAAAGCGCCGCCACTGTCCGCCAGCCCTCGGCGCGCAACTGCGCAGCTGCCTCCCGATCATGCCCCAGCGGGAGGAACAGCCTGTCGCCAAGATTCTCGTCGCCCTTGACGGTTTCCACCAGTTCGTCGGGATAGAGCGAGAAGCCCGTCGCCACCTCATCGCTGCCGCCGATGCGATAGGTGCCGCCGCGCCCCAGTGCGCCGCGCACGGCTTCGGCATATAGGGTAAAGCCGAACCAGCTCTGGTATTCGAAGCCGTGGCGTTCAGAGGGATCGAGCGTGATCCGCGCGCGGCCGTCCACGCGCGCGGCGATCTGGCGCAAGGC
>JBGSLI010000046.1:0-2514 GCA_041740775.1 Alteraurantiacibacter sp.
CAGCGCGTGGTGGCGAAGGTTTCGGCGCGAAAGCCGGGCGTGCTGGCGTTGGCCAGATTGCTCGCCACCACGCGCTGCCGGTTCATCGCCGCGTCCATGCCGGTGAGGGCGGTGTAGATCATGCGGTCCATGGCAAGGTTCTCCGGCTATGCGCCCCGCTCAGCTGCGCAGGTTGATGACGGTCTGCGAAATCTGGGTGGCGGTATCGATTGCCTTGGCATTGGCCTGGAAATTGCGCTGGGCGGTGATCAGCCCCACCATTTCCTCGGCCAGATCGACATTCGATCGCTCAAGCGTGCCCGAAAGCAGCTGGCCGTTGCGGCCCACGCCGGGCAATTGATAGCTGGCCGCGCCCGAAAAGCCGGTGGCTTCCCAATTGGTCGAACCGACCGGCTGGAGGCCGGTGGGCGCGGTGAAAGTGGCCAACGCCATCCGCCCCGCCGAAAGCGTGGTGCCATCGGCATAGGCGGCGTTGATGGTGCCGTTCTTTTCCACCAGAATGCTGGCCAGCGGCGATCCGGCCCCATTGGTGACGGGCACGACGGCATCCACCGTGGTGCCCGGATTGATGACATTGCCCGCCACATCCACTTCGAACATCTGCAGGTTCTTGCCTGAAAAATCGGTGACGGTGCCGAGGCTGTCGATCTGGAAATTGCCGTTGCGGGTGAACAGGATCTGCCCGCTTTCGGGATTGCGGGTGGCGAAGAAGCCATCCCCGTCGATGGCGATATCGAGGCTGCGGCCGGTCTGTTCGATCGCGCCGAGGCCGAAGTTCTGGTTGATCCCCGCCACCGTGGCGCCAAGCCCGGTGGTCATGCGCGGATTGGCGGCCGAACCCTTGGCCACGATATCGGCAAATTCCACGCTGCTTTTCTTGAAGCCGGTGGTTTCGGCATTGGCGATATTGTGGGCGATGGTGTTCAGATCGGTCTGCGAATTCTTCATGCCGTTAAGCGAAGTGTAGAAAGAGGTCATCGGACTGGCTCCTCAATTGGCGGTCTGGGTGGATGGATTTTGGCTGGCGGCGGTTTGACCAGCGGCCTTCTGGGCCGCGATCAGCGCGTCGAGCTTGGCGGAAATATCGGAAAGGGTGGCATTGCCCTCGGTCGATCCGGCGAGCGCGGAGAATTGCGCCATCTGCGACAGCATCTCCTTGTTATCGACCGGTTCCAATGGGTCCTGCTGTTGCAACTGGACCAGCAGCAGGCGCAGGAAATCACTCTGGTCGAGCGTAACCGCACTCGATCCGCTGGCCGCCGCAAGGGGCGTGCCGGGGGCGTTGATATCCTGCAGATTGGCGGGCAGCGGATTGGCAATGGTGTTCATCACGGGTTCCTGATGGTTTCGAGCATGAGCTGTTTGGCGGTCTGCATGGCTTCCACCAGGTTCTGATACTGGCGGGCGCTTTCCATGATCTCGACCATCTCCGCCGATTCATCGACGGGGGCTTCCCAGATATCGCCATTGGCATCGGCGAGCGGGTGATCGGGATCGTGGCGGCGGATGGGGCTGGCATCGCTGCGGGTTACCTGCGCCACGCGCACCGAAGACAGGCCGCTGGCGGCATCGAGTTCCTGCGCGAAAACCGGGCGCAAGGGGCGGTAGGCTGCCGCTGCGCTGCCCGCCACCGAACCGGCATTGGCAAGGTTGGATGCGGCGGTGTTCATCCGCACCATCTGCGCCGACATGCCGCGCTGGACGATGGAGAACAGGCTGGCGTGATCGCTCATCGCGCTATTCCCCCCTCAGCGCGCGGGTGATCGTTTGCACCCGGCCATTGAGGAAGGACAGCGTGGCCGAATAAGCCACCGCGTTTTCGGCAAAGGCCATCTGCTCGTTGGCAAGTTCCACCGTATTGCCATCCAGCGATGGCATGGTGGGCACGCGGTAACGCATCGCGCTGCTGATCGCATCGTCGCGACCGCTGCCCGCAATCCGCGCATCGAGCGCGGCGGCAAAATCGATGTCGCGCGCCTTGTATCCGGGAGTGGCGGCGTTGGCGATGTTGGACGTGAGCACGCCGATGCGGTGCGAGCGCAGTTCCAGCGCCGCGCCGTGAATGCCGAAAAGCCTCTCGCTCATGGTCGTGCTCCCTTGGTCGCAAAACGTGACGGCAGTCGTTCTGCAAGGGGCGTGCCAAATGCGGTTTCGGGGCAGGCTTGCGCCAGCGGCAGCGCAAATGCGGCAAAGGTCTGCCGCCACCGGCAATTTTCTGCCGCTGCAGCCAGTGGTTACGAAATGTGTGGCTGAAAATCCGCTCACACCCGCCGTTCTTCCCGTCAGGGCGTGGGCTGGCGATCAGGGAAAGTGCGGCAGATGGATTATGCAGCGATGTTGGACACCACCGGCGCAGCCATCGTGCTGGGCGGCACCTTGCTGGCAACCATGCTGGGCAGCGGACGGCGTGAAATCGCCGCTATGCTGGGCGCAATCGGCCGACTGCTGGCCCCTCGCTTCCGGCTGGAGAAGGCGCGTGCAGAAATCGCCCGCGACGTGGAATCGATGCGGCAC
>JBGSLI010000047.1:0-1579 GCA_041740775.1 Alteraurantiacibacter sp.
GCGCATCGGAGCCGAGCAGTCCGGCGCGGTATTTCACCCGCAGCACGCGGCCCACCGCCTCGTCCACCCGCGCCATCGGGATCGTGCCGTCGTCCACCTGCGCGATCAGGCTTTCCATCAGCGCGCGCCAGTCATCGGGCACCATGTAGATATCGAGGCCCGCCAGCAGCGATTGCGGGCAATCGTCCACCGTGCAGCCCCGCACCTGCCCGTGGCCGTTCCAGTCGCCCACAACCAGCCCGTCAAACCCCATCTGTCCGCGCAGCACGCCGGTCAACAGATCGGTATTGCCGTGCATCTTGCGGCCATTGATCGAATTGAAACTGGCCATAACCGTTTCCACCCCTGCGCCGATGGCGGCGGGATAGGGGCGTCCATGCAGGGCAAGCAGCGCATCGATATCGCCGGTAACCTCGCCCTGGTCCACCCCGCTTGTCGTGCCACCATCACCGAAGAAATGCTTGGCGGTGGCGATCACCCTTCCGGTGCCGAGAAAGTCCGCATCCCCCGGCCTGCCCTGAAGGCCTTCGACCAGCGCCGCGCCCAACCGGGCGACCAGATCGGGATCTTCGGAATAGCTTTCATAGGTGCGGCCCCAGCGATCATCCTGCGCCACGGCGACGGTGGGGGAGAAGTTCCAGTCGATCCCGGTCACCTCTATCTCGCGCGCGGTGGCATGGCCGATCCGCCGCACCAGATCGGCATCGCCCGCCGCGCCCAGCGCGATATTGTGCGGGAAGATCGTTGCGCCCACCACATTGGTGTGGCCGTGAACGGCATCGGTGCCCCACATCGTCGGAATCGCCGGTTCGCCACCGGGCAATGGCTGCACCGAGGCATCGTACATTTCGTCGGCATAGCGCAGCCATTGTGCTGCCGGGGCGTATTCATCGCCATAAGGCCCGCCGTTGCCGCCGTTCAGATAGCTTCCGAAGCGGTAGCGTTCCATGTCCTCACGGGTGAAGGAATTGATCTGCGGCTGGATCAATTGCGCGATCTTGCGTTCGAGCGACATGCGCGTGACGATATCTGCTATTACCGCGTTTTCATCCTGAACCATTGCTGCAGGAACGGCGGAGGGGCCACTCTCGGCAGGGATGGTGGCGCAACCTGTAACGCCCAGCCCCAGCGCCATTGCCGCCGCGATTGCCCGCCCGGAAACGCGCATTCCAACTCGCACACCCATAGAAACCCTCACCCTCGGCAAACTGCGTTCTCGATCGCTTATTTGATCGCCTGTTTGAGAACGTTCACAAACGCGGTTCTACACGCCCCGCCCGCGAAGGCAAGCGTCTAATTCGGCGCACGCGCGCTCAGCAGCAGGATGCTCGCTGCTGCGGCCAGCGCAGCCAGCAGCACGAACAATCCGGCAAAACCGAACAGCGGCACCAGCGCCAGCGTCAGCCCCGGCATGATCAGCGAAGGAACGGTATTGGTGAGGTTGAACAGACCCAGATCGCGCCCACGGCGCTGCGGGCGCGGCAGCACCCGCAAGGTCTGCGCCGAATGCAGCGCCAGAAACACGCCTGCCGACAGGCCGAACAAGGCATATCCGGCCAGCGCCACGGTCAATCCCGGT
>JBGSLI010000048.1:0-3874 GCA_041740775.1 Alteraurantiacibacter sp.
AAAATCTGCTCCTCGATGAACTCACCGGTGGCGAGCGCCTTGAACGGCGTCCCGGACAGATAGAGATAGGCCCGCGTCGTGATCGGCAGAAATTCGGCTTCGGCTTCGGACAGTTCGCCAAGGTCTTCGTTCACCACCTCAAGCGCGCCGGCATATTCTCGGCTAACCTCGGCCTTGGCGACCGCTGCCTCTTCGCCCTCGAACAGCTCTTTCGCCGTGTCGCGCCAGGCACCGAAATGATATTCGTCGAACACGACCAAATCCCAGTTGATCGTGTGAATCCATTCGTTGCGCGGCTTGATATTGCCGGTGGCATCCTTGCCCAGCAAATCCTGAAACGAGCCGAAATAGACGAGCGGCGTATCCTTCGGCACGGCGCGCGGGTCGCTACCCGTGTTGCGGGACAGATACTGCCAACCATCGAAATCACGGTGATTTTCAAGGTCCGCAGCCCAGGCATCTTCGACCGCTGGCTTGAACGTGACGACCAGCACGCGCTTGGCGGCCAACTTCCTGGCAAGCTGATAGCTGGTGAAGGTTTTGCCGAACCGCATCTTGGCATTCCACAGGAAGCGGGGCACTGCCTTTGCGTCCTGCTCCCATCGCGATCGATAATAGGTATAGGTCTGCTCAACCGCTTGGGCCTGTTCGGCGCGCATCGGAAAGCTGTCGTGGTGCGTCCCGGTAAAGCGCAGTCCGCTTTTCAGTTCGGCAATCGCGGTGTTCACGTCGGCGGGCGAACAGCGCATCCATTCGCGCGACGCACCGATGACGACATTCTCGAATCCCTTTTTGATCAGGCGCTGGCGCACGTCGCCATCGCGAAACCCGCTGCCATCCTCGCGCTCGGCAACGTCATTAATGTGCAGCGTATACGCCTGTTGCATCTGCCCCTGGCTTTGGCGGATGCGGTCGTTGACGTCCTCCTGCGTCGTCTGCCCGACCTTGATCAGCCCTACATAGGCCTCCGGCGGATCATTCGGCGTCCACGCATAGACACGTAACCGCGCCTCGGGCTTCGGGGTAAGGATGTCGTCGATTGTGGGCTTATTCATCAGCACCCGCCATCGGGCGGATCATGCTTTCAATGAAAGCGATTTCGTCGTCGCTGATGCCGTATTTTGCAAACAGCTCAGCGTCAGTCCAAGCGCGATCCCATGTTTGGACTGGAAGCCATCGATACATCCCGCGAAAAACGTGTTGAGCAGGCTTCCGCAGTGAGATGAGAAACCGCGCGAACCGAGTTCGCAGGTATGATGCGGCGCTCTCGCATGCCGCCTTTGTCTCGAACGGAGCGGCTGCCAGATAAGTCTGGGTACAAACGGAACCAGGTTCTCCGATGAGCGATGGACCTAGGACCAAATCGACGCCACTTCGCTCACGTTCGCGACCAGAGCCAGCGACCGGAAGGAACAGCTTCCAAACATCGATCAGCGGCACATTCTTCTCGATTGCTTTGCGCGCCATCGCACCTTTGACGCGCGTAGTCCCGACGTTGGCATAAAGCCGCACTTGCCCGTGTCTCGGGGCAACATCCCGAGCATAGTTAGTAAAGTTTGTTGCTAGTCCGAACGGCGTATCTCCGCTCACAAGATCTTCAAACGCGGGTTCATTCACTGCCACAATTTTACGGAGGATATCGACCGCCCGCTTATCCCGCACAAACACGTCGAATTCACTCAGCACGCGGGAATTTGGTCCGACAGTCTCGCCATTTTTATGATAAATCGACTGGCAAGGTCCGGGGTTGTCACGTTCCCAAAGAAAATAGCAGATGCCTCCGCCAATTCCGACCGTTGGAAAGGCATCCTTGGCATTTTCATAATCAACGAGCATGCGTACGCGCTCGTCACTAAGGAAATCACTGCGAAACTCGCCGAGCCCCCGACCTCCAGCCATCCACCTCGATGGAATTACCATGCTCAGGAACTTGGGTTCCAAAAGCATCGCCTGTTGGACAAACTGTTGGTAAATCGGAGCGTCATTCGTTCCTCCACCTCCACCGGTAATCTGGTAGGGTGGGTTCCCAATGATGACGTCGAATTGCATCTCACCTCCGAACATCTCGGACATCCGAGCTATGATGTTGCTTGTATGCGTGAATGCATAGGCATGGCTTTCAAGCCCAGCATCGCGATCAAAGAATGCGTCGCCAGCTCCGCAGTAGACGCATCTCCCCTTTTCCCAAGAATGCTCTACCCGCTCGAACCAAATGTTCCCGTCATCATCATCAAAACTCCTGGCAACCGAATGCGGGCCGGTCGCGTGTTTCGAGCAATACAAGCTCCGTCGCGCCAGCAGGCTGGTCAGCTTGGTGATGGCAATGCCGAACACCTGTTTGGTCAGGATGTGATCTACGCGGGTTTGCAGGTCCTGGATTTCCGCCTCCAGGCCCTCGATCAACCGCTTGGCGATCTCTCGCAGAAACACGCCTGATTTGGTGCAGGGATCGAGGAAGGTGACCTTGCTATCCGCCCAGATGTTCGCGCCTCCATTTGCTGCCGCCCAGGCTTGCGCCAGCGTATCGAGCATCCGGCCTGCAAATTCCGGCGGGGTGAACACCTCGTCATTTGACAGATTGGCAATGCAGCTCAGTACATCCGGATTGCGCCCGGTAAGGGTGAAGCGCGCCTGTTCCGTCATACTTGGCCTTCGCGTAGCTGCTGCGCCGAAATGAACACTGTCTTGCCACCAAGGACGACGACGATACCAGTGTCGGTTTCGATTGCTATTCGTCGGGCTTCTGCGGCGGCTCGGTTTAGAGCCGCAAGTGCGCCGCGCACAAATTCGGGAACGTCCGCCGCCGAAATGTCGCCGATTGGTGCGTTGACAGGATTACTCATCCGTTGCCATCCGCCGCCGCTAGCTCCACCACCCGCATCGGCGGGTAGCTTTCGACCGGCTGGAAGATCTCGTGGCTCCCAAGATGCGCGAACAGCGTGCGCTCCTCGCGGAACGAGGACATGCCGGTGAGCACATCAAGCCGGAAATCACGGCGCTGGAACTTGCCCTTGCCGACATAGCCCCATTCGACGATCGTGATCGGGCCGCCATCGGCATTTTTCATCGTCATCGCGTCGCCATGGATCAGGTTGAGCGACAGGACATGACCAGCCGCACGGTATAGCTCGTCCTGTTCATCAAGCCGCAGATACTGCGAGAAAACCGCCAGCATGTTGGCGCGGCATTCGGCGATGTTGTCCGCCAGCAGCTCGATCCCATAGCAGCAGGTCAGCGCCAGCAGCGCGAAGTGGCGCTTTTCGAAGTCGCTCTTGCCGTATTTCGCCTCCACCGCTGCGAGCTTGCGTTGCAGGATCGGCACCAGGAAGTTGCCGCTGCCACAGGCGGGTTCAAGAAACCGGCTGTCGATCCGCTCGGTCTCGCCCTTGACCAAATCGAGCATCTTTTCGACCAGCCATGGCGGGGTAAACACCTCGCCATGATCGGCAACGCGATTTTTCGATTTGATCAGCTTTTCAGATTTGAACAGCGGCCCCTCGTCGCGGATGGCGTCGAATTCGGGTTGCTGCGGTTTGATGCCGACCGGTTCCACAGTCCGTCCGATCCGGCCAATGGTTTCTAATGACCGGATGACGTGCGCGGGCGGCTGCGCCCTGCCGTCGTCCCATTTACTTACCAGCTCGGGCAGCACGCCAAATTCCGTTGCCACGTCGGCAACGGACAGCCCGGCTTCCGTGCGGCATGTCGCAAATGTCGTGGTGTCGCTCATGCTGCCTTAAAGCGTCGCAGCCGTGCTGGCGTCGTTCGGCAACCCTTGGAAGCGCATCACCTTTATCTCCCCCTCGCGCTTCCGCGCTTGGGCGATGTCATAGCTGTTCTGCATCCGCATCAACGTGTCCATCGACACGCCGAA
>JBGSLI010000049.1:0-9091 GCA_041740775.1 Alteraurantiacibacter sp.
ATCGAACTCGCCAGCAGAAACCAGCCGGTAATTGTGAACAGCAGAGGAACCGAAGATTGCCCGGCGCGCAGCACCAGCGCGATGCCCACCGTGGCGCGCGCGATGTGTTCGCCGAAATGGATCGCCCTGGTGCTGCCCATCGCCGCCAGCGCGCGCACTGCCCTTTGTGGTGCAAAGGCCATCACCAAACCGACCAATGCCAGCCAGATCGCGGCGAGGAGGATCACTCCCAGGGCGAGCGTCTGGATCACACGTCCAGATTGGCCACGTTGAGCGCATTTTCCTGGATGAATTCGCGGCGCGGTTCCACCACATCGCCCATCAGCCGGGTGAAGATTTCATCCGTCACATCGGCATCCTCCACCTTCACCTGCAACAATTCGCGGTTGCCGGGATCGAGCGTGGTTTCCCACAATTGTTCCGCGTTCATCTCGCCCAGCCCCTTGTAACGGCTGATCGCCAGGCCCTTGCGCCCCGCCACCAGCACCGCTTCGAGCAACTGGCTGGGGCGGGTGATCGCGCCTGCGGGATCGAAGGTGGGTGCATCGGCCTCGCTCTGCTCGCCCGCGTCCTCTTCCACCACTTGCGCTGCCGCATTGCCCAGTTTCACCAGCCTTGCAGGCGCGGCGTAGGTTTCGGCCTGTTCGACGCCGCGCTTGTGCAGTTTGCGCGCCTCCGCGCTGTCGAGGAACTTGCCTTCGATCAGATGGACATCGGCCACCCCGCGCCACACCCGGTCAAACCGCACATCGCCACTATCGGTCATCTGCGCAGACCATTGCGCCTCGGCATCGCTCAACTGGATCTGCGCCGCTGCATGCGCCAGCCGTTCGCTGCGCTGCGCCGTGGTGAGTTCGGGATCGAGCGCGCCCGCCATCGCCATCGCCTCTATCACGGCCGGATCGTATTTCTTCGGCGCAAAGGCCATCAGGTTCCGCAGCAGCAGCGCCTTGTCCACCAGATCGGCCAGATCCGCGCCCGAACGCGCGCCGCCCGCGGTTTCCAGCACCCGGTCGTTCAAGCCGTTTTCCACCAGATAGCGATCGAGCGCGCCCTGATCCTTCAAGTAAACCTCGCTGCGCCCCTTGGCCACTTTGAACAGCGGCGGCTGGGCGATGAACAGATGCCCGGCCTTGATGATATCGGGCATCTGGCGGTGGAAGAAGGTCAGCAGCAGCGTGCGGATATGCGCGCCGTCCACGTCGGCGTCGGTCATGATGATGATCTTGTGGTAACGCAGCTTTTCCAGATTGAATTCATCGCGCAACCCGGTGCCCATCGCCTGGATCAGCGTGCCCACCTCGCGGCTGGAAATGATCCGGTCGAACCGCGCGCGTTCCACATTCAGGATCTTGCCGCGCAGGGGCAGGATCGCCTGATATTTGGAATCGCGCCCGCTTTTGGCCGATCCGCCGGCCGAATCGCCTTCGACCAGGAACAGTTCGCTCTTGGCCGGATCGCGCTCGCGGCAATCGCTGAGCTTGCCCGGCAGGCTGGCGATGCTCATCGCGCCCTTGCGGCTCATCTCGCGGGCCTTGCGCGCGGCTTCGCGGGCGGCGGCGGCATCGATGATCTTGGCGACGATGGCCTTGGCGTCACCGGGATTTTCCTCCAGCCATTCGCTCATCTTCTCGCCCATCAGGCTTTCGAGCGGCTGGCGCACCTCGGAAGACACCAGCTTGTCCTTGGTCTGGCTGGAGAATTTGGGATCGGGCAGTTTTACCGAAACGATCGCAGTCAGCCCTTCGCGCATGTCTTCGCCCGACAGCGTGATCTTGGTGTTCTTGAGCAGGCCCGATCGGTCAGCGTAATTGTTCAGCGTGCGGGTGAGCGCGGCGCGGAAGGCGGCCAGATGCGTGCCGCCGTCGCGCTGGGGGATGTTGTTGGTGAAGCAGAGCACGTTTTCGTAATAGGAATCGTTCCATTCCAGCGCCACGTCGATGCCGATGCCGTCCTTTTCCGCGCTGACCGAGATCGGTTCGGGGACCAGCGGGGCCTTGTTGCGATCAAGCCATTTGACGAAGGCGGCGATCCCGCCCTGGTAGAACAGATCATGTTCCAGCACTTCTTCGTGGCGCTTGTCGCGCAGCTTGATGCGCACGCCCGAATTGAGGAAGGCGAGTTCGCGGTAGCGGTGTTCGAGCTTGTCGAAATCGAATTCGAGCACGTTCTTGAACGTCTCCTCGCTGGCCTTGAAGGTGACGCGGGTGCCCTTTTTCATGCCGTTGTCGTCGCCGTTCGAGGCGACTGGCGGGGCATCGCCGGTGATCCGCAGGCTTTCCACCGCATCGCCGCCTTCGAAGCGCATCCAGTGCACCTTGCCCTCGCGCCAGATCACCAGCTCGAGCCATTCGGAAAGCGCATTGACCACCGAAACGCCCACCCCGTGGAGACCTCCCGAGACCTTGTAGGCGTTGTCGTCATTGGTGTTTTCGAACTTCCCGCCCGCGTGCAGCTGGGTCATGATGACTTCGGCTGCGGATACGCCTTCCTCGGCGTGGATGCCGGTGGGGATGCCGCGGCCATTATCCTCCACCGACACCGAGCCATCGGCGTTCAGCTCGATCAGCACCAGGTCGCAATGGCCCGCCAGCGCCTCGTCAATCGCATTGTCGGAAACTTCGAACACCATGTGGTGCAGGCCCGATCCGTCATCGGTATCGCCGATATACATGCCGGGCCGCTTGCGCACCGCATCGAGGCCCTTCAGAACCTTGATGCTTTCGGCGCCATATTCACCCATCCGCTTGGAATTGGCGGGGGCGATTACAGGAGTGGGTTCAGGGTTCTGTGCGGGGGTGTCTGCCATGCCCAGCATATAGGATTTGTGCGGCGAAATAGGAAGCTTTGCGCCAGCGCGGCCGCAGGTGTTCCACAACTATGCACGCCAGCGGGATACCATCGGCAAAAATGGCCGCCGTGCGCAGGTGCCTGTGGGCAGGCTGCTTGCCAGCCCGCCCGTTGCGCCTTAACCCGCCGCCATGCAGCCAGACCATCTTCCTGATTCCATCCTCATCGTCGATTTCGGCAGCCAGGTGACCCAGCTCATCGCCCGCCGCGTGCGCGAGGCAGGGGTCTATTCCGAAATCGCACCCTACACTATGGCGGAGGAGGCGTTCCGCCGCTTGCAGCCCAGGGGTATCATCCTGTCCGGCTCGCCCGCCAGCGTGCCCGAGGAAGGCAGCCCCCGCGCGCCGCAATTGCTGTTCGACAGCGGGCTGCCGATCCTGGGCATCTGCTATGGCCAGCAGGTGATGAGCCACCAGCTGGGCGGCGAAGTGCGTCCGGGGCACGAGACGGGGGAAGGCGGCGAATTCGGCCGCGCCTATCTGACCGTGACGAAGGATTGCGCGCTGTTCGACGGATTGTGGCAGGTGGGCGAACGCCATCAGGTGTGGATGAGCCACGGCGACAAGGTGACGCGCTTTGCCCCCGGCTTCGATATCGTCGCCACCAGCGACGGCGCGCCCTTTGCGGTAATCGCCGACGAAGCGCGCCGGTATTACGGCACCCAGTTCCATCCCGAAGTCTATCACACGCCCGACGGGGCCAAGCTGCTTGCCAATTTCGTCCGCCACGTCTGCGGGCTGGCGGGCGACTGGACAATGGCCGAATTCCGCAAGACCAAGATCGCCGAAATCCGCGCGCAGGTGGGCGTCGGTCCGAATGGGGGCAAGGTGATCTGCGGCCTTTCGGGCGGGGTGGACAGCGCGGTGGCGGCGGTGCTGATCCACGAAGCGATCGGCGAACAGCTCACCTGCGTCTTTGTCGATCACGGGCTGATGCGGATGAACGAGGCTGAACAGGTCGTCACCCTGTTCCGCGATCATTACAACATCCCGCTGGTGCATGTGGATGCCGAAGAACAGTTCATGGCGGGGCTGGCGGGCGAGACCGACCCCGAAAAGAAGCGCAAATTCATCGGCAAGACCTTCATCGACGTGTTCGAGGCGGAAGCGAAGAAGGTGGGCGGGGCCGATTTCCTCGCGCAGGGCACGCTCTATCCCGATGTGATCGAAAGCGTATCCTTCACCGGCGGGCCGAGCGTGACGATCAAGAGCCACCACAATGTCGGCGGCCTGCCCGAACGGATGAACATGGCGCTGGTGGAGCCCTTGCGCGAATTGTTCAAGGACGAGGTGCGCGCGCTAGGCCGCGAACTGGGGCTGCCGGAAATCTTCGTCGGCCGCCACCCTTTTCCCGGCCCCGGCCTCGCCATCCGCATCCCCGGCGAAGTGACCAGGGAACGCTGCGATATCCTGCGCAAGGCCGATGCGATCTATCTCGAGGAAATCCGCAATGCGGGCCTGTATGATGCGATCTGGCAGGCCTTTGCCGTGCTGCTGCCGGTCAAGACCGTGGGGGTGATGGGCGATACCCGCACTTACGACAGCGTGTGCGGATTGCGCGCGGTGACCAGCACCGACGGCATGACCGCCGATGTCTATCCCTTCGATGCAGGCTTTCTTACCCGCTGCGCCACGCGCATCGTCAATGAAGTGCAGGGGGTGAACCGGGTGGTTTACGATTACACCAGCAAGCCGCCGGGCACGATCGAGTGGGAATAGGCGGCGCGCTTCCCCGCAGCGCAGGCTTGCATTGCGCGGTAAATGGCGCGACGAGGATGCCATGAGCTGGGACGATTATTTTGCCGAGGATGCAGGCGCCGCCGAGGCCGAGGAACGTGGCAAGGGGCGCACCGTCACCGTGGGGTGGACCGTGCGCTGGCCGGGAACGGGCGATGCCATCTGGGCCCCGCCCAGGCCCTTTTCCCGCGCCGACAAAAAGGCCGCCAGCGCCAAATCGATCCAGGCCTGTCCGGCGGCGATCGATTTCGACCGGCGGCATTTCGTGGTGCCCTGCCCGGTCGATCTGGAGCTGGCCTTTGTGCGCAATGCGCAGGGGCAATTGCAGCTAACCGATGCAAATGGCGAACAATCGGCGATGCGGCCGCAAGGGCGGGCCAATCTGTTCCAGTTACAGCCGGCATCCGAATGGCGCCATCCCGAACGCCCGATCCTGCAATTCACTGCGCCTTATGTTTTCGTAGCGGATCAGCCATGCTTTGTAGTGCAGACCGCACCCTATCTCCACTGGTTCCCCGCCCAGCGCCCCGGCGTGGCAATGGGCGGGCGCTTTCCCGTCCACATCTGGCCGCGTCCGCTGGCATGGGCGTTCGAATGGTATGACATTTCCCAGCCGCTGAAGCTCACGCGCGGCGAGCCGTGGTTCTACGTGTCCTTCGAGACCGAGAACCCTTCGGCGCATGTGCGGCTGGTGGAACAGGAAATGACCGCCGAACTGACCGCCTATCTCGATTCGATCATCGACGTGTCGAATTACGTCAACCGCACCTATGGACTGTTCGGCGAGGCGCAGCGGCGGCGACCGGAGAAGCTGGTCAGGCCCAAGGGCTGACCGCTTGCGCAATCAGCCTTCGTCAACCTTGGTCCAGGGCACGAAATCTTCAAGAAACACATTGCCCGTGAAGAAGCCGGCATTGCGATCAACCGTGCGGATCACATCGTGGCGGCACAAGAGGCTGCCGTATCGTTCGATGATCGGCACGTCCCACGGGCCAAGATCCCGCGGATCGCGCACGCGGGCGACCCACAGCGTATCCCCTTGGCGATAGGTAAGGCCGACGTTTTCGACCACGCGCAGGCGGTTTGAATTCTGCGGGTTGATGCAGGATCGCGGTTCGCCCGCAACACGGCCTTCGACCAGTTCCTGGAAGGCTGCCTCGGCCCGTTCGGCGTAATCCTGCGCGGCAGCGGGGATAGCAAGCGCGAGCGCGGTGGCAGCAGCGGCAGTGGTGGCAATCATCGCAATCTTCATGACGATTTCTCCTGTTGCCCGCTTGTAACAGGATATCACTGAACGCAGGCTGACCGCCAGCCTGTCGCTATGCACCCGTGCCGCTGGCCTTGGCATCGGCCGTGCTATCATCCGCCGGGCCGCCCGCCAGAACAAACCGCCTGTCGCAATAGCCGCAATCGACATAGCCCTTGCTGCCAATTTCCATCCACACGCGCGGATGGCCGAGGCTGGCGGGCAGGTAATTTTCCCCGCCGCGAATGTTTCCGGCGCCATCGCACCAGACGCGGTGCGTATCGACGATCGTGGTTTCGGGAACGGTTTCGGGAGTGGCTTGCGGTGCGTGATCCATGGCTTGCGCTCCTATCGCTTTACGCGGGGCGGGAAAAGCCCTTAAGAGCGCGTCGACATGAGCGAAGCCGCAATCGAAATCCGCGACCTGCGCAAGCAATACGCAGGCACCAGCAATTCCCCGCCCAAACAGGCGCTGAACGGGGTGAGTTTCGATGTGCCGCAGGGGCAGGTGTTCGGCCTTCTCGGCCCCAATGGCGCGGGCAAGAGCACGCTGATCAACATCATGGCGGGGCTCGTCAACAAGACCGGCGGGACGGTGAAGATCTGGGGCCATGATATCGACACCGATCACCGCAATGCCAAACTCAACATCGGCATCGTGCCGCAGGAAATCGTCTTCGATCCGTTCTTCACCCCGTTCGAAGTGCTGGAAAACCAGGGCGGCATGTATGGCGTGGCCAAGGCGCTGCGCCGATCGGAAGAACTGCTGCGCGCGGTGCGGCTGGAAGACAAGCGCGATGCCTATGCCCGCACGCTGTCGGGCGGGATGAAGCGGCGGCTGCTGATCGCCAAGGCGATGGTCCATTCGCCGCCCATCCTGGTGCTGGATGAACCCACCGCCGGGGTGGACGTGGAACTGCGCCGCCAGTTGTGGGAACTGGTGCAGGAACTGAACCATGAAGGCGTAACCGTGGTGCTCACCACGCATTACCTCGAGGAAGCCGAACAATTGTGCGAGCGCATCGCCATCATCGACAAGGGTGAACTGATCGCCAACAAGACCACCCGCGAACTGGTGGGCATGGCGCGCGAGAAGATCGTGCGCGTCACGCTGGACAAGGATCTGGCCGGGCCGGTGATGGAAGATGCCTTTATCAGAGCCGAAGTGATCGAGGACCGCGTGCTCGAAGTCACCTACAATCGCGATGCCACCAGCGCCGGGCAGGTGCTGGCGCTGATCCAGAGCCATGGCTATGGAATCGAGGATGTGACCACGCGCGAGGCCGATCTGGAAGATGTGTTCGTGCAGTTGACGAGCTGATCGGGCAGGCTATCGGTTTCGCCGGGCCACGCGGGGTTCGATTATGAGGAGGCTGATCGTGAAGTCCAATATTCTGATTGCGGCACTACTGCTTTCCGCCTGTTCCCAGGCTAGCGAAAGCGCCGAGACGCAGGCAGCGGAAGAAAGCGCGGCAGCCGAAGCAGGAGCAGGCAAGGTGGCCACGGCGGAAAAACCGGCCGAAACCACAGCAGGTGCGCAGGCGGGCGATCTGGCGGCGCATCTGGGTCATACCGATCCGGAAAAATGCGAAGAGGGACCCGATCTTACCGGCGCGCGCATGGCACTGGCCTTTCAGCCCGACACCGATCCGACCCAGTTTTTTGCCGAACCCGTGCGCGCCGCCATGAGCGATTTTCGCCGCGATTCCATGGGTGCCGAAGGGGAAGTTGCCAGCGTCCAGATCGACGGGGTCTGGAACGGCCTGAGGCTGGTGGCGATCAATTGGTATGGCAGCGGCCAGCGTTGGGAGCAGGCGCAATTCATCTTCGCAGACCCGGCAGAAAGGGTCGCGGCAAGGCTGCGCGATGCGGGATATCCGGCAAGAGCGAATGAAACCGTGACCGGGAAATTGATCGAAAGTTCAGGTGTTTATCCGATGATCTCGGTGGACGATGATGCGATGGGAGAGGATTTGACCTATTTCTCCTGCGAGCGGATGCGTGCCGGATAGTTGCATTCGCAGTTTCCGTTGGAATGGAGACCGGACCGGGCTTTTACAGGAGCAGAACATGGCGACAATGCAGGCGGCGCCCAAGGCGACACGTTATCTTCGGCGGGCAGTCGGCACTTTGGTGATCGGGATTGCGGGGGCGTGCACTGCCGCAACTTCCGGCGACGCCGGGGCAGCTCCGGAACAGGCGGCATCTTCCGCCCCTGCCGCCTGCTCGCAGCAGGGCGTGGCGCTGCAAGTGCTGGGATCGGGCGGGCCGATGGCCGAAGGCGATCGTGCGGCGACTTCCTATCTGCTGTGGATCGATGGCACGCCGCGGCTGCTGATCGATGCCGGATCGGGCAGTTTCGTGCGCTATGGCCAAGCGGGCGGCCAATTGGCGTCGCTCGATGCCATATTGCTCACCCATCTGCACGCCGATCATGCGGGAGATCTGGTGGATATCCTCAATTCGGGCGGTTTTGAAACCCGCACCCTGCCGCTGCCGGTGATCGGCCCCGATGCCGCGCCGCGCTTTCCCGGCACGGGTGAATTTCTCGCCCGGCTGCTGGGCAAGGACAGCGGCGCCTTTGCCTATAACGGCGGCTATCTGGATGGCAGCGAGGGCAAGGCGATGTTGCGCCCGCAGGATGTGCCCACCGGCGAAGGGCGCGGCACGGCGGTTACGATCCGGCTGGCCGATGATCTTACCGTGCAGGCCCAGCCGGTGCATCACGGAGTGGTGCCCGCGCTGGGATATCAGGTGAGCGCGGCAGGCCGCACGATCCTGTTTGCCGGCGATCAGAGCGCGCAGAGCGAGGCCTTCGCCGCCGCCTTTGCCGGCAGCGCGCCCGATCTGCTGGTGGTGCATCACGTCATCCCCGAAGGGCCGGGCCAGCCGATCGGCCTGCACCGCCCGCCATCCTCGATGGGAGAACTGGCAGGCCAGGTCGCGCCTGAACGATTGCTGCTGAGCCACAATATGCAGCGTTCGCTGGCGCGGCTGGAGGAAGGGCTGGCGCAGATTTCTGCGCATTATTCCGGACCGGTAAGCGTGGCAGACGATCTGGACTGTTTCGCCTTCTAGTGCTCCGGTCCGCCCGCCTCTTGCCTGCATCACGCCTTCGCGCCATGAAGGCGGGATGAGCCAAACGCGCCACGACGTCCTGATCATCGGCAGCGGCGCGGCGGGCCTTACCGCTGCGCTCACGCTGGCAACGCGGCTGAAGGTGCTGGTGCTGGCCAAGGGCCCGCTCAACTCCGGCTCC
>JBGSLI010000050.1:0-10148 GCA_041740775.1 Alteraurantiacibacter sp.
GGTGGTGCGCACCGGCTTGGTGACGCCGCGCTTGCGCACGGTGGTCGCATAGACATGCGCGCAATCGGCTACCGCTTCTGCTGTGCTGTCAAACACGCGCGCGTGCTCCAGCACCACATCCGCGCCTGCGGCAGATGGCCCGGCAGATGGGTTGGGCCAGCCATCGCGCGGGGCCACCAGCCGCATTTCGGCCAGCCCGAAGTTGAGCATCGCCCGCGCCGCCTTGCCGATATTCTCGCCCAATTGCGGGCGAACGAGGACGATTACCGGGCCGTCAGTCGCTGCCGACATCGCGCACCGTGCTGGCGAATTCCTCGAAATCCTTCGCCTCGCTGAAATCGCGATAGACCGAGGCGAAGCGGATATAGGCGACCGAATCGAGCTGGCGCAGTCCGTCCATCACCATTTCGCCGATGCGATCGGAAGCGATTTCGCTGTCCCCGGCGGTTTCCACCTGCCGCTGGATGCCCGAAACCAGCTGGTCGATCCGTTCCTGTTCCACCCCGCGCTTGCGGCAGGCCAGCGCCACCGATCGCTCGATCTTTGCCCGGTCGAAGCTTTCGCGCCGCCCATCTTTTCCATTGGCCCCCGATTTCACCACCGTCACTTCGCGCAATTGCACCCGTTCGAAAGTGGTGAAGCGCGCGCCGCAGCCTTCGCATTGGCGGCGACGGCGGATCGAGGTGTTGTCTTCGGTGGGGCGCGAATCCTTTACCTGGCTATCGTCATGCGCGCAGAAGGGGCATCGCATGTCCGGTCAGGGTCGCACGCGCTTGTAGAGCATGTATCCGGCACCGCCCAGCAGACCCACGGCCACACCGAGACCACCCAAAGGCAATATCCAGCCCGCTACTGCGCCAACCGCAGCGCCAGTCAATACAGGCTTGGTCGAAGGGTGCGCCATCCCATCGCGGCCGATCTCCCTGGCTTCGGCCACCGCATCGACAAGGATGCGGCTGTCGATCGGATCATCGTGGTTGTTGCGCGGATCGTTCATCACACTCTTCCCGGATAGACGGGGAAGGCCGCGCACATCTCGCCCACTTCGCGGCGCACGCGTTCTTCCACCTGAGCGTCCCCATCGTCGCCATTGCGACTCATGCCGCCGACGACTTCGGCGATCATAGCACCGATCTTGCGGAATTCGGCAGGCCCGAATCCGCGTGTGGTGCCCGCAGGGGTTCCAAGCCGAACGCCGCTGGTGACAAACGGCGAACGCGGATCGAAGGGGATGGCGTTCTTGTTGCAGGTGAGCAGCGCGCGATCGAGGCCCTTTTCCGCCGCCTTGCCGGTAACGTCGAGCGCGGTGAGATCGGCCAGCATCAGATGATTGTCGGTGCCGCCCGACACGATATCCACGCCGTTTTCGGCCAGGCTGGCCGCCAGCGCCTTGGCGTTTTCCACGATCGAGGCGGCATAGGTGCGGAATTCGGGACGCAGCGCCTCGCCGAAGGCCACCGCCTTGGCTGCCACGTAATGCATCAGCGGGCCGCCCTGAAGGCCGGGGAACACCGCCATGTTGATCGGCTTGGACAAGGCCTCGTCGTTCCACAGGATGATGCCCGAACGCGGTCCGCGCAGGCTCTTGTGGGTGGTGGAGGTGACGATATGCGCGTGGGGGAAGGGCGAAGGGTGCGCGCCGCCCGCCACCAGGCCTGAGAAATGCGACATATCCGCCAGCAGATACGCGCCAACTTCGTCGGCGATTTCACGGAAGGCAGCAAAATCCCACAGCCGCGGATAGGCGGTTCCGCCGCAGATGATGAGTTTCGGCTTCTTTTCATGTGCCAGCGCGCGCACCTGTTCCATATCCAGCCGGCTGTCTTCGCGCCTCACGCCATAGGGCACACAGTCGAACCATTTGCCGCTCATGTTCACCGGCGATCCGTGGGTCAGATGCCCGCCGCTGGCAAGGTCCAGCCCCATGAAGGTATCGCCGGGGTTGAGCAGAGCGAGGAACACCGCCTGGTTCATCTGGCTGCCCGAATTGGGCTGCACATTGGCAAAATTGCAGCCGAACAATTCGCAGGCGCGGGCGATGGCGAGGTTTTCCACCTCATCGGCATATTCGCAGCCGCCGTAATAGCGGCGTCCCGGATAGCCTTCCGCATATTTGTTGGTGAACACGCTGCCGCAAGCTTCCAGCACGGCGGGGCTGGCGATATTCTCACTCGCGATCAGTTCGATCCCGTGGCGCTGGCGGGCCAGTTCCTTGCCGATGATGGCGTGGACCAGCGGATCGGCATCTTCCAGGCTATCGTGCCAGAAGCGGTCGAGCGGGGAGGTTTCGGCTGGGCGGGTGCTCATGTCAGGACTCTTGGAAAGGGTTAGAAAGCTTGTCGACCCGCCGCTGATGGCGGTCTCCGAGAAATTCGGTATCGAGGAAGGCGGCAAGGCAGGCCCGCGCCATTTCCGGCCCGATCAGCCGTGCACCCATGGCGATGGCATTGGCATCATTGTGCGAGCGCGAAAGCTGGGCCGAAAGCGGCTCCGAAACCTGCGCGCAGCGCAATGCCGGGTGGCGGTTTACCGCGATGGCGATGCCGATCCCGCTGCCGCACAGCGCCACGCCGCGTTCCACGCTGCCATCGGCCACCGCTTCGGCCAGACGATAGCCGTAATCGGGATAATCCACGCTGTCGGTGGTGTCCGGGCCGAGATCGGCGACCTCATGCCCCTGCTCGATCATCCATTCGCGCAGTTCGGCCTTGAGGTCGATTGCGGCATGATCGGAAGTTATGGCGATACGCATGGCAGGCGACATAGGGATTTGCTGCGCGCCTTGCCACCCGGAAAAAGGACGATTTATCCTTTGTCCCCGACAAGCATGGCTTTAGCCTTGCCGAAGGGAGCCTGCCGATGACAGAAGCCGGTTATCGCTGCCTCATCGCCGCAATTGAACGGGGCTTTGCCGGCGATCACCCATCCGCCATATCGCTTTGTCGCCCGTGGCCGCGGGCCATGTAATCCGCGCTCTGCATTTCCATCAGCCGGCTGGCGGTGCGGGCGAATTCGAACGCGCCATCGCCGGCCGTGTAAAGATTTTCGGGCACGGAGTCGGCGGTGGCGAACAGTTTCACCCCATATTCGTAAAGCGCGTCGATCAGCTTGGTGAAGCGGATCGCCTCATTGCGGTTTTCGGCCCCCATGCGCGGGATGCCGACCACGATCACGGTGTGAAAACTGCGGGCAATGGCGAGGTAATCGGCCGCCCCCCGGTTCTCCCCGCACAATCGTTTGAAGCTGAACACGCCCACGCCCTTCAGGCTTTTGGGCACGAACAGGCTGCGCCCGCCACCCAGCGCGATTTCGCCCGAAGGCACGTTGGCGGCATCTTCGGGGGCATAATCGGTAAGGCGGAAAAAGGCCTCGCGCACCTGTGCGGTGGCGGCATCGCCCAGCGGCGTGTGCCAACAGGCCAGATCGCCCAGCCGATCGAGCCGGTAATCGGTCGGCCCGTTCAGCGGCACCACATCCATCTCGCGCTCCACCAGATCGATGAAGGGCAGGAACAGCGAACGGTTCAGTCCGTCCTTGTAAAGGTCGGCTGGCGGCCGGTTGCTGGTGGTCACCACCGTCACCCCTTCGTCCACCATCAGCGCGGTGAACAGCCGTGCCATGATGGCGGCATCGGCGGTGTTGGTGACCACCATTTCGTCAAACGCCAGGCAGCGCACATCGGCGGCGATGCGCTTCGCCACCCGGCCAATCGGCCCTTGCGCCTGCTGTTCGCGCTCATCGCGGATCAGCCCGTCGATTTCGAGCATGAATTCGTGAAAATGCACGCGGCGTTTCTGCGCGATATCGAGCGTTGCCACGAACAGATCCATCAGCATGGATTTGCCGCGCCCCACGCCGCCCCACATGTAAACGCCCTGAGGGCTGACCTTGCGGCTGCCGAAGAACTGCGCGAGCAGGCCGCCGGGCCGCTCTGCCTCCAGTTCCTTCTGCAACCTGTCGAGCCGCTGAACGGCCGCGCGCTGGTCCGCGTCGGGCTGCAATTCACCCGCGGCGATCAGTCTTTCATACCGCGCGCCAAGCCCGCTCAGATCGCGCGCTCCGCCTGCATTTTCTTGATCTCGGCGATCGCGCGCGCGGGACTGAGGCCCTTGGGGCAGACATTGGCGCAGTTCATGATGGTGTGGCAGCGATAGAGGCGGAACGGGTCTTCCAGCGCGTCGAGCCGCTCGCCAGTCATCTCGTCACGGCTGTCGGCCAGCCAGCGATAAGCCTGGAGCAGGATGGCGGGGCCGAGGAACTTGTCCGAATTCCACCAATAGCTGGGGCAGGCGGTGGAACAGCAGGCGCACAAAATGCACTCATACAGCCCGTCCAGCTGTTCGCGCTGCTGCGGCGATTGCAGCCGTTCCTTGCCGCTCGGCGTGGTGGATACGGTCTGCAACCACGGGCGAATGCTGGCATATTGGGCGTAGAAATGGGTGAAATCGGGCACCAGATCCTTCACCACTTCCATATGCGGCAGCGGGGTTATGCGGATATCGCCCTTCAGATCTTCTATCGCAGTGGTGCAGGCAAGCCCGTTCCTGCCGTTCATGTTCATCGAACACGAACCGCAAATGCCCTCGCGGCAGGAACGGCGGAAGGTCAGCGTCGGGTCGATCTCGTTCTTGATCTTGAACAGCGCATCCAGCACCATCGGCCCGCAATTATCCAGATCGATTTCGAAACTGTCGTAGCTGGGGTTCTTCCCGCTGTCGGGATCGTAGCGATAGATGCGGAAGGTCTTCACGCGGGGCGCGCCTTCAGCCTTGTGTACCGCGCCGTCCTTGCGGATCTTGCTGTTTTTGGGGAGCGTGAAGCTTGCCATGTTCTCTTCCGGTAATTCCAGCGTTGCCGCCTATCTAGCCATCGCGCGCGCAAGGGCAAGCCGGACCTTGGGACAAGGGCCGTCTTTGCGCAACATATCATCGGCCTTATCCCGAAAGTGACCGCGAGAGCAGCGCAGGAAACCCGGTTTGGGGGCAGGGGCCGCCCACTACGGCACACCGGGCGGGTGTCGCGCACTGGCCTTGTCGCCTAACCAGTCGCGATCGACGATGGGAGCAAGCAATCGTGGGAACAGACCTTTGGCCAAGGGCGGCGATATTCGGCGCGAGCGGCGGCATTTGTAACGCGCTGGCGCTGGCGCTGGCGGGCCGGGGGGGTGAAGTTCTGGCCGGTTCGCGTGCGGGTGAGGGGCCTCACGCACCCGGCATCACCCCCTTCGCCTTCGATCTTGCCTGTGAAGCCAGCATTGCCGCCGCTGTTTCCGGATGGCGCGATGATCCGCCGACGCTCGTCATCGTTGCCAGCGGCGTGCTGACCCTGGCCGATGGCACCGCGCCGGAACGCAGCCTGCGGCAGATTGATGCGGATGCGATGGCGCAGGTCTTCCGCCTCAATACAATCGGCCCGGCGCTTATCGCCAGGCACGTCTTGCCGCTGCTGCCACGCGATCGCCCGTCAACCTTTGCCGCTTTGTCTGCCCGCGTCGGATCGATCGGAGACAACCATGTCGGAGGATGGCATTCCTATCGCGCCAGCAAGGCGGCGCTCAACATGTTGATCCGCAATTTCGCCATCGAAATGGGCCGAACGCACAAGCAGGTGTGCATCGTCGGCCTGCATCCGGGAACGGTGGATACGCGCTTGTCCGAACCGTTTCAGCCAAACCTTCCTGCGGGCCAATTGACCGATGCGAGCTTGGCTGCAGGCAATCTTCTGGCAGTGCTGGAAAGGCTGGGGCCGCGCGATAGCGGTGGTGTATTCGACTGGAGGGGGAAACGGGTGCCCGAATGAGGGCGGCTCAAACTTCGGATTCAGCCTGCGGAATTCTCCCCGGCCTTGACCTGCTGCCACAGGCGTTCCTGAGCCTCCAGATCGAGACTGGAGAAACTTCCTCCGGCCAATTGCTCCATCGCCCGGTAACGGCGTTCGAACTTGGCATTGGCGGCGCACAGCGCGTCTTCGGGCGCGATGCCGTGGGCGCGCACCAGATTGACCGCGGCGAACAGCAGATCGCCCGCTTCCTCGAACTTTTTCTCGGCCGAAGCTTCGCGCAGTTCCTGCATTTCCTCGACCAGCTTTTCTGCCGGGCCTTGCGTGTCGGGCCAGTCGAACCCGTCTCGCGCGGCGCGCTTTTGCAGTTTTTGCGCCCGGAGCAGCGCGGGCAAGGCACGCGCCACGCCGTCCATTGCGCTTAGGGAGCCGGTCACGGCGCGTTCGGCGGCCTTGATGTCTTCCCAGCGCGCGCTGTCCATTGTGCCGCCTTCATCCCCGAAGATATGCGGATGGCGCGCTTCCATCTTGTCGGCAATTGCGCGGGCGACATCGGCGAAGGCGAAATGCCCGGCTTCCTCCGCCATGCGCGCGTGGAACACCACCTGCAGCAGCAGATCGCCCAATTCGCCGCGCAAATCGTCCATATCGCCGCGCTCGATGGCATCGGCCACTTCATAGGCTTCTTCCAGCGTATAGGGCGCGATGGACTGGAAAGTCTGCGCTATATCCCATTCGCAACCCTTCTGCGGATCGCGCAGGCGGGACATGATGGCAAGAAGGCGGTCGATCTGATCGGTCATGCGAGGGGAGTGGTCTGATGGATGGAGAGCATTCGGGGTTCGGAGAAAAGCATCGGAATGATAATATATATTATGTTAAATGAAAGGGTGATGCACCTGACAAGGTCCACCTGCTGTATCGATTAACCTCCGCTCACGATACAAGGCTGAAGGCCAGCGCTACGGCGACAAAGATCGCCCCCCAGATAAACGCCATGCGAATGGTCTTGCTGGCATCGACTTGGTGCGAACGATAGGCGCCGAGCACCAGGATCAGCCACCCGGTCAGCGCCACGATCGAAACCCAATGCGCTTCACCAAACCCGCTCATCGGCCCGCCATTCTCATGCAATCAGTTCCATCCCGTCATAGCCGACCAGCACATTGCCGGGAAGTTCGGCGCTCAGCGTGGCATAATCCATGCTCTTGTCGAGGTGCGAAAGCACGGTGATGTGCGCCTTGCTGCGCGCGGCAAATTCCAGCGCCATCGTAAGATTGGCATGGGTTGGATGCGCATCACGCCGCAGGCAATCGGTAACGAGCACATCGACATCGGTGAAGAACTCCACCATTTCATCGGTCAATTCGCTGAAGTCTGTGGCATAACCGATTGCTTTCCCGTCCGCATCGAAGCGAAAGCCGGTAGTATTGATCGGCCCGTGCGGCATTTCCAGCGATTCCACCCCGAAGCCGGCATGGATGCGCAGATTATCCAGCGTGCTGAGATCGACGATGTTGGGATAGCCGAACTGTCCCGCAAAGACATAGGAAAACCGGCTCCGCAACCGTCGGACGGTCTCGGCTGAGGCAAAGCCGGGAATGCCGGCGCTCCTGCCGTAGCGCAGCGGGCGCAGATCGTCGATCCCGTGACAATGATCGGCATGATCATGCGTCCAGAATACGCCGTCGATCCGGTCTATGCCATTGGCCAGCAATTGCTGTCGCAGATCGGGCGATGTATCCACCAGCAGCCGCGCCCCGGCATTGCTCTGGACGATGATCGACACGCGCGAACGGCGGTTCTTCGGATTGTGCGGATCGCATTCGCCCCAGTCATTGCCGATCCGCGGCACCCCGGTGGACGTGCCGCAACCGAGCACCAGCAGCTTCACGCCGCCGCCTTGGTGAAAAGCCGGAAAAAATTGGCGGTGGTCGCTTCGCCCAGCGCTTCCACGCTGATCCCGCGCAGACTGGCTATGAATTGCGCTGTGTCGCGGACAAAGGCAGGCTCGCCCTGCTTGCCCCGATGCGGCACCGGGGCAAGAAACGGGCTGTCGGTTTCCACCAGCAGGCGGTCTTCGGGAATTTCCCGTGCGAAATCCTGTATTTCAACAGCGTTCTTGAAAGTGACTATTCCCGAAAGCGAGATCGTCAGCCCCAGATCGAGCACGCGCTGCCCGAAGGCGGGCGAGGCGGTGAAGCAATGGATCAGCGCGGGAAACGCGCCCTTGTCCATTTCGTCAGCCAGGATATCGCCAGTGTCATCATCGGCATCGCGGGTGTGGATCACCAGCGGCAGGCCGGTTTCGCGCGCCACGCCGATATGCATTCGGAATAGCGCCTGCTGCACCTGCCGGTCCGATTTGTCGTAATAATAATCCAGCCCGCTTTCCCCCAGCCCGATCACGCGCGGATGGCGGCTCGCTTCGAGCAGGGCATCGCGGCCCAGATCGGAATGCGCGTCCGCCTCGTGCGGGTGGATGCCGACGGTGGCCCAGACGTCGCTCTCACGCTCCGCCGTGGCCACGACATCGCCCCATTCGCTTTCGCGGGTGGAGATGTTGAGGAAGCCGCGCACCCCCACCGCGCGCGCATTGGCCAGCGCTTCGCCCTGCCGTTCGGCAAGGCCTGCGTAATTGAGGTGGCAATGGCTGTCGATCAGCATCAGCCCGCCGCTTCTTCCGCCAATTCGGGCAGTTCGAGGCGCGGAAACAGGCCCTGCGGTTGCGACAAGGCAAAACCGTTTTCGGCCAGTGGCGAATACCAGTGCGCGCCGATGCCATGCGGCGTGCGCAGATCGGGCGCAATCCCCATCGCATCGAGCAGCCTGCCCATCGACCCCGGCATGACCGGAATAACCGCCACCGCCAATTGCGCGATGCAGATGTAAAGCGTGGCCAGCACCGTCTGCATGCGTTCGGGATCGGTTTTCTTCAGCGCCCAGGGTGCCTGCGCATCGATATAGGCGTTGCAGGCAAAAACCGCGCCCATCCACGCCTCCAGCCCTTGCGCAAAACCGAGATCGGCAAAGGCAGCGGGCATTTCGCCGCGCACCACCCTATCGACATGCGCAAACAGCGCATTATCCGCATCTTCGTGCCCGTTGATGGGTGGAAGCCCGCCACTGCAATTCTTGAACACCTGCGAAAGCGTGCGCTGCGCCAGATTGCCGAAACTGTTCGCCAGTTCAGAATTATTCCTGTTAACAATGGCTTTTCGTGAATAGCTGCCATCCTGCCCGAAGCTGAATTCGCGCAACAGGAAATAGCGCAGCACGTCCACGCCATAAAGATCCGCCAGCTCGCCCGGATCGGTGACATTGCCAACAGACTTTGATTCCTTCTGCCCGCGATTGAGCAGGAAGCCGTGCGCAAACACCTGTCTGGGCAGCGCGATCCCCGCGCTCATCAGGAAGGCGGGCCAGTAGACGGTGTGGAAACGGGTGATATCCTTGCCGATCAGATGCAGATCGGCGGGCCAGAACTTCGCCATATCCTCGGTAGCATCGGGATAGCCCAGCCCGGTGAGATAATTGGTGAGCGCGTCCACCCACACATACATCACATGGTCTTCGGCGCCGGGCACCTTCACCCCCCAGTCGAAACTGGTGCGGCTTACCGAAAGATCGCGCAGGCCCCCTACGACAAAGCGCAGCACCTCGTTGCGGCGGCTTTCGGGGCGGATGAAATCGGGTTGCGCGTTGTAAAGCGCCAGCAGCCTGTCCTGATACGCGGAAAGGCGGAAGAACCAGCTTTCCTCCACTGTCCATTCCACCGGCGTGCCCTGCGGCGAAAGCTTTTCCCCGCCCTCGCCCGCCTGCAATTCGCTTTCATCGTAATAGGCTTCGTCGCGGATCGAATACCAGCCTTCGTAGCGATCGAGATAGAGATCGCCATTGGCCTCCATCGCCTGCCAGATCGCCTGGCTGGCGCGGTGATGCTCGTCCTCGCTGGTGCGGATAAACCGATCGTAGGAAATATCAAGTCTATCGAACAGCGCACGGAAATAGCCGGACATTTCATCCGCCAGAGCGCGCGGGGTCACGCCCAGCTCGCGCGCCTTCTGCGCCATTTTCAGCCCATGCTCGTCGGTGCCGGTCTGAAAGCGCACTTCTCGCCCCATCTGGCGATGGAACCGGGCAAGGACATCGGCGGCGATGGTTTCATAGGCGTGGCCGATATGCGGCCTGCCATTGGGATAATGAATCGCCGTGGTGAGATAGAAGGGATCAGCCATTGGCCGCCTCCCTAGAGCGCGCTCCGGGAACCCGCAAGATCGCTGAGCAGCGTGCCGATTTCCAGCACCAGCAGTCCGGCATCGAAATTGGCGGTGGGGGCCTGCGCGGCAAGCCGCACCAGCGCGCCATGC
>JBGSLI010000051.1:0-4428 GCA_041740775.1 Alteraurantiacibacter sp.
CGCGGCGCGCAGGCGATGGAAGGGCTGCTGGCCGATCCCGCCTCGCTGCTCGATCTGGTGTGGGAACACGAACTTGCCGCAGCGCCGCTCGCCTCGCCCGAGGACAAGGCCGGGCTGAAGGCACGGCTGCTCGATCACGTCGAGGCGATCCAGCATCCCGACATAAAATCGCTCTACCGCCGCGAATTGCTCGATCGCTACGGCAATTTCGCCTTCCCCCGGCGCGAGTTCCAGCGCGGAAAGACAGCGTTCGGCAAGCCCGAATTTCAACGTGCCTCGCCCGAAGTGCGCGATCGCCTAAGACGCGCCGCCGATGGTACCTTTCGCGATCTGCTGGCGAGCGCGGTATTGAACGGGCTGGCCCGTCACCCGCGCGAAATCCACCGCCACGCCGATAGCCTGCTAGGTCTGGCGCGCAGCGATGAAGGCTTTGCTGCAGCGGTGGAATTTCTGCTCGATAATGCGGCTGATCTTGAAGCGGGTAATAAATCGCCCATATCGCCAGCAGGCATCCTGCCGCCGCCGCCAGATAAAGCCCGTTTCTCCTTCCTTGTCGAAGGTTGTGATCCGGACGACGCGCGGGAGGAACTGGCCGAAGCCGTTTCCCTGCTGGTCGAAAGGCCCGCATTGGAGGCGGCGATTGCCGCGGCTACCAGCCGCTTCGATACCGATCCGCAAGGAGCTTTCGTCGAGCAGCAGCGGCTGCGCAAACGAAAGCTGGAAATCGATGTGCGTCTGGGGCAAATGGCACGCAAACGGGCTGCTTCGGCAGCGCAGGTGAATACAACGCCCGGCGGGTCAGCCCCCGCTGTCGGCGAACAGGAAACGGACTGACACCCTTGAACATGGCCGCCACACCCAAACCCCGCAAGCCCGCCGAAGACGCGCCGTTGATCGATATCAACGAATCATCGATCAAGAAGATGATCGCAAAGGCCAAGCGCAAGGGCTACGTCACCTATGACGAATTGAACGAGGCGCTGCCCTCGGACGAAATGTCTGCGGATGCGATCGAGGATATCCAGACCGCGCTTTCCGACATGGGGGTGCAGATCGTGGAAAGCGACGAAGAGGCGCAGGACGAGGACGAAGACGGCCCGGAGGAAATCGCCCCGACCGGTTCCGAAACGCAGGCCGAAGACCGGCAGCACGTTCCCGAAAAGAAGAAGAGCGTGGCCGGTGAAGGCCGCACCGATGATCCGGTGCGGATGTATCTGCGCGAAATGGGCGCGGTGGAATTGCTCAGCCGCGAAGGCGAAATCGCCATCGCCAAGCGGATCGAGGCGGGCCGCGACACGATGATCATGGGCCTGTGCGAAAGCCCGATCACCTTCCACGCCATCATCACCTGGTCCGAAGCGCTCAACAACGGCGAAATGCAATTGCGCGAGATCCTCGATCTTGACGCCATGCTGTCCAAGGAACCCCCGGTCGACAAGATGGAGGAGGGCGCCGAGGACGATGACAACGGCGAGATTTCCGAAGCCACCGCCGGCCACACCATCCGCGAGGATGACGAGGTGGAGGAAGAGGAAGAAGCCGACAGCGACGACGAGGATGGCGAAAGCACCCCCCGCAAGCGCGAAGAGGAGGACGAGGAAGACAACACCATGTCCCTCGCGCAGATGGAAGCCGCGTTAAAGCCCGATGCGCTCGAACGTTTCGCCCGCATCACCGGCCTGTTCAAGAAATTCGAAAAATTGCAGGCCGAACGCGTCGATGTGCTGGGCAATGGTGATGCCTTTCCCAAATCCAAGGAAGACCGCTACGAACAATTGCGCGAGGAACTGACCGCCGAAGTCGAAAGCGTGCAGTTCCACGCCACCAAGATCGAATTTCTGGTCGACAATCTTTACGCCTTCAACCGCCGCCTCACCGCGCTGGGAGGGCAGATGTTGCGGCTGGCCGAACGGCACAAGGTGAAGCGGCTGGATTTCCTGCAAAGCTATGTCGGCAACGAGCTGGACGAGGGCTGGCTTGCGGAAAAGGCCAAGAAGGACAAGAAATGGGCCGCCTTCGCCGATAAGGAAGCCGATGCGGTGGAACGCATCCGCGTGGAAATCGCCGATATTGCCAGCCAGACGGGGATGAGCCTCAACGAATTCCGCCGCATCGTGAACATGGTGCAGAAGGGCGAGCGCGAGGCGCGCATCGCCAAGAAGGAAATGGTCGAGGCGAACCTGCGGCTGGTGATCTCGATCGCCAAGAAATACACCAATCGCGGCCTGCAGTTTCTCGATCTGATCCAGGAAGGCAATATCGGGCTGATGAAGGCGGTCGACAAATTCGAATACCGCCGCGGCTACAAGTTCTCCACCTATGCCACATGGTGGATCAGGCAGGCGATCACCCGCAGCATCGCCGATCAGGCACGCACCATCCGCATTCCGGTGCACATGATCGAAACGATCAACAAACTGGTGCGCACCAGCCGCCAGTTCCTGCACGAGCAGGGCCGCGAACCGACGCCCGAAGAAATGGCCGAACGCCTCTCCATGCCGCTGGAGAAGGTCCGCAAGGTGATGAAGATCGCCAAGGAGCCGATCAGCCTCGAAACGCCGATCGGCGACGAGGAAGATTCGCATCTGGGCGATTTCATCGAGGACAAGAACGCCATCATCCCGGTGGATGCGGCGATCCAGGCGAACCTCAAGGAAACCGTCACCCGCGTTCTGGCATCGCTCACCCCGCGTGAAGAACGCGTGCTGCGGATGCGCTTCGGCATCGGCATGAACACCGATCACACGCTGGAGGAAGTCGGCCAGCAGTTCAGCGTGACGCGCGAACGCATCCGCCAGATCGAGGCCAAGGCCTTGCGGAAGCTGAAACACCCCAGCCGCAGCCGCAAAATGCGCAGCTTCCTCGATCAGTAAGGGCGGGTTTTCCTTCAGGAGAGTGGAATGAGGATTTTCACCGCAATTGCCGCTGCGGCAATCGGGCTGGCGGCGCCGATGCAGGCGGCAGCGCAGGATGATGCGAGCGCCGCGACAGCTTCTGCCCGCCTGACACTGGCGCGCGAAATTATCGATAACGGCTTTCCGCCCGAAACCCGGATGGGAATGTTCGATGATGTGATCGATCAGCTTCTGGTCCAGATGCAGGCTTCGCTGCCCGATCTCGGTCGATCACCGCAGATGGCCGCCGCTTTCGATCAGCATATTGCGCGCGTGCAGGCCACCAGCATGGATGTGTTGTCGCGCCATATCGATCCGATCATGGAGGGCATGGTGATCGCCTATGCCGAACAGTTCACGGTGGAAGAACTGCGCGGCCTGCACACCTTCATCGTATCGCCCGAAGGCCATGGCTTTCTGGCCCGCACCACCGCGATCGGCAGCCACCCCGCCTTTGCCGCAGCCAATCAGGCCTACTTGGAAGAATATTTCTCCCACATGCCCGAATTGATGGGGCAGCTGGAGCAGGATCTGGAACGAATCGGCGAAAAGGCCGGACGGCGGTGACCGGGCAACGGCGCGGGGCATCGCTCAGGCCATGCCCCGCCTGATCCTGTTCAACAAGCCGATGGGTGTGCTGTCGCAGTTCACCGATCGCACCAGCCCCACAGCGCGCACCACGCTTTCCGATTACATCGACATTGCGGGCGTCTATCCCGCAGGCAGGCTTGACCGGGACAGCGAGGGGTTGCTGCTGCTGACCGACGACGGCCGCTTGCAAGCGCGGATCGCCGACCCTCGCTTCAAACTTCCCAAGACCTATCTGGTGCAGGTAGAAGGCGAGCCGGACGCGACCGCGCTGGCAAGGCTGGCGAGCGGCGTCGAACTGAACGATGGCCCTACCCGCCCTGCCCTCGCCGAACGGATCGCTGACCCACAGCTCTGGCCGCGCGATCCGCCGGTGCGCTTTCGCAAGAGCGTGCCCGATAGCTGGCTGCGCATCACCATCTGTGAAGGCCGCAACCGGCAGGTGCGGCGGATGACCGCCGCCGTCGGCCTGCCCACCCTGCGACTGGTGCGGTGGAGCGTGGGCGATTGGCAATTGGACGACCTGCAACCGGGCCAATGGCGCAAGGCGCAGGTTTAGAAACCGCGCGAAAACATCTCAGGAAATCCCCAGCCGCGCCAGCGACCGGTCCAGCATCAGCAATTGCCACAGGAGCCGTGAATGATCGGATCGGCCGACGATATGCGCCTCGGCGATTTGCGCCAGCCGTTCGTTGTCGAACCATCCGGTGCGCGCCAGCATCGCGCTGCGGGCAATCCCGCGCGCCTTGCCCGCCAGCGGCCCGCGCAGCCATTGCGCAATCGGAGTGACGAATCCCTGCTTGGGCCGGTAGAGGATTTCGCGCGGCAGCGTGCGTTCCATCGCCTTTTTCAGCAGCCACTTGCCCTGCCCGCGCCGCACCCGCAGCGCTTCGGGCAGGGCGGCGGCGAATTCCACCAGCCGGTGATCGAGCAGCGGCTCGCGCGC
>JBGSLI010000052.1:0-3921 GCA_041740775.1 Alteraurantiacibacter sp.
CCCCGCATTCGGCGACAAAGCCCTCCACCCGCGCCACTTCGTCGGGCTGGCGCAGATCCACCGCGCAGACCCGTTCGCGCGCCGGGGCAAAGGGCGCGTTCATCGTCCGTTGCCGCCAGCCATCGAACGCGAGGCCACGAAATCCGTCGCCGCCTTTTCCGCCGCGATCCGCGCCGCCTCAAGGTGCGCGATAACATCGATCCGGCCCCACGAAAAATCGCCGATCAGCTGGCGCAGCTTGCCCGACATGCGATCCAGATTGGTGTAATGCCGAAGCCGCGAACGCAGCGGTGCGCCGGCCACGCGCGGCTGGCCGGGATCGATTTCCCACGGGTGGAAATAAAAGATCGCCGGGCGGCCCTCGTCCCGATTGACCTGACGGATCGCCCAGCGGCTGAAGGCATAGGGCAAGACGCGGAAGAACCCGCCGCCGCCCGCCGCCAGCCTGCGGCCGCGAAACAGAGCGGTGGTGACGGGCAGTTCCAGCAAATCGTGCCACGGCAGCGGGTGAAAGGCGAAGCGCGGCGCCTCTGCCCAGCCGTAATGATCGTGTGCGACAGGCGCGACGCTGGAGGAATAGAGATAGCCCTGCTCGGCCAGTTCCATGAACGCCCAGGGGGTGCGCTGGTCGATCGAAAAGCTGGGCGCGCGAAAGCCGATCACCCGTTCCCCGCAGCAATCCTCTATCGTCTTGCGCGTGCGTTCGATATCGGCGGAAAAACTGGCGCGATCCATGCGGAATACGCGTTCATGGTCCCACCCGTGGCTGGCGACTTCGTGCCCGCGCCGGGCGATTTCGCGCAGCAGCGATCCGTGGCGCGCTGCCACCCATCCCAGCGTGAAAAAGGTGGCGCTGGCGCGGGCTTCGTCGAACAGATCGAGGATCGCGTGGACATTGCGTTCCACCCGGTCATCCAGCCCGCCCCAGGCGTTGCGCTCGATCACATCCTCGAACGCGCCCACCTGAAACCAGTCCTCGACATCGACAGACAGGCCGTTGACGACGGCTGAAGGCGGGGCTGCGGGTGCAGAACCCTCCTCGGTGTCAAAGGCGATGGCATTCACCGCGCGATACTCCTTACGACCGCGATCAAGCGGCCTTGCTCGAATCCATTTCGCCTTCGATCCATTCGATCAGCATCGTCAGCGTCTGTCGGATCGAACGTTCCTGTTCGAAACCGCGCGCCTCGATCTGCTCGATCTGTTTGCGCATCGCTGCAATTTCGGACTGCACGGCATTGGCACCTGCCGTATCCGCAGCCTGCGCCAGATCGGCAATCGCCTGCTGCAATTCGGCGATCCGTCCGTCGCGCTCGGCCAGCGCGGCCTCGAACATCTGCATTTCCACACGCGGCGCGGTAGACGTTGGCTTTACCGGCTCAAACTCCGGTTCCTTCTGCTTCATCGCCGCAGGCGCGGCTTCGGGGAAGGCGCGCTCGGCTTCCATTTCGGCCAGCACCGATTGCAGCATCGCCGCATCGATCCGGCTGCGTTCTTCCACCGCGCCCAGCAGCAGCAGGCGGTTGGCGATCTGGTTGACCCGCCTGGGAATGCCGCCCGACGCCTCGAACAATTCGGCAAACACGCGCTGATCGAAGGCCGGATTGCCCTGCCATCCCACCTTTTGCAGGCGGTGGATGATATAGGGCTCGATCTCGCTCTTCTGCATCGGTTCCAGATGGTGCGCGGCGATCACGCGCTGGCGCAATTGTTCGAGGCCGGGATCGTTCTGCAAGGTGGTGCGGAATTCTGGCTGGCCTAGCAGCAGCGTCTGCAACAAGGGATGGCTGCCGAGCTGGAAGTTGGAGAACATCCGCAATTCTTCCAGCGCCGCTACCGAAAGGTTCTGCGATTCGTCCATCACCAGCAGGCACCGGCGGCCCGCGCGCGCTTCTTCGTGAAGGAAGCCCTCGATCTCGGTCAGCGCCGAGGCCTTGTCGTGCCCCTCCACATCAAGGCCCATAGAGGAGGCGACGACATGCACTATCTCGTCTTCGTCCAGCTTGCTGGTGACGATCTGCGCCACCGTGACCTGGCGCGGATCGAGGCTTTGCATCATATGCGCCACCAGCGTCGATTTGCCCGAACCGATCTCGCCGGTGATGACGATGAAGCCTTCGCCCTGAGCCAACCCATATCCGAGATAGGACAGCGCCTTCCTGTGCGTGATCGAACGAAAATAGAATTCCGGATCGGGGGTGAGCTGGAAAGGCTTGCCGGTGAGGCCGTAGAAATTGTCGAACATTGCGGTGTTCCTCTTTGGACCCGTCAGAAAGTGTAGCGCAGGCCCACCAGCGCCGAGGCTGACTGGAAATCGGGCAGGTCTTCGCGGGTGATGCCATCAAGGCCGATGGCGGCGGTGCCGGTCAGCCCCTTGATGAAATTGCGATCATAGGCGGCGGTCAGGCTGTATCCGAACAATTCGCCCGCATTGGCCAGCCCGCTGTCGAACAGCGTGGCCGATCCGCCCACCGATAGCTGCGATTGCCGGTCTATCTGCCGCGCGCCATAGGCGGCCAGCCAGTAATTCTTGTCCGCTATCCCGTCGATTGCGGCCAGAATTGTGTCATCCCCGGTGATGAAGCGGCGGCGATCATAGCCAGCGCCAAGGCCCCATGATGTGCGTCCTGCGCGCGATCCGTAGCTGAGCGAAACGCCGCGGCTGCGGAACACGCCCGAACGGATCGAGCCGAGGCGGGCAAGCGCGCAATTGTCACCCTGCGTTCCCGCCACGCAGCCGCCCAGATCGCCCGTCACCGGATTGCGGAAGGCATCGAAATCGCTGCCCAGATCGCCCAGCGCACCTACCACTTGCCCGCCGAAGCTGTTGATATTGTCATAAACCGAAACATTGAGCGCGGAATTGGAATTGGGGGCGTAGGAAAGATTGCCGTAATAGGTGGTGGAACCGTAACGGCGGCCGACCACGGCGGTGGCGCTGGTGCGCCTGCTGGGGCGCCACATCACGCCTGCATCCCAGATCAGCCCATCGGTTTCATAGGCGATCTGGCGCGGGGCGGATTTGTCGGTAACGAAGCGCCCGTCTGCCCCGATCACAGGATCGCCGTTCACATCGCGCAGCACGTCGCGGCTGGAAACCTCCACGTCTTCATAGCCCACCCCGCCGATCAGCGCGACATTGGGCGAAAGCGGCACACTGATATCGGCGCGCAGATGGCGATCGTCGATCCGCTGATCGAGGTTGGACACATCCTGTCGGTTCCACCCCGCGCCCACGCCCAGCCCCACGGGCAGCACGGTATCGGGCGCAATCCCGGCGCGCACGGCGGCGTTGTGGGTGGTGGAATCGTCGAAAATGTCCACCGGCTCCACCCCCGGCGCGGTCAGCACCGCATCGGGCGATTCGACGCGCGTGTAACCGAACTGATAGGCTCCGGTCACTTCGGCCACGCCCGCCTGCGTGCGGATCTAAGGCCCGGCGTAGACGGCATATATCTGGCTGGTCGAATCATCATCCGCCCCAAAGCCGCCGATCGAGGTGCCGCCATTGCCTTCCACCCGCGTGCGCGATGCCAGCCCGCCCGCTTCGAAGGTCAAGTCCGGCCCCGCCAGCGCCAGCGATGTGCGGGCGATGCCGGAAAATGTATCGGTATCGGCAACATTGCTTTCGTAACCGATGCGCCGTTCATACCGCAGCGATACCGATCCTTGCGAATAACGCCCGCCAAAGCCCGCATCCACGCCCGCCGCCACGCGCGAATAGGTGACGACATCATCGCCCGGCTGCAGTTCGGCCGAAACCACCTGCGCCGCTTCGATATAGGGCGCGATCTCGACGCCGCGATTTCCCGCGCGCGTGTCATCGCCGCGCTCGCTGCGTTCCTCGCGCTCCTGCGCCAGCGCGGCGGCGGGAAGCATCGCGAGCGCGAACAGGGTGGCCAGCGAAATGCGCACCGGATC
>JBGSLI010000053.1:0-3337 GCA_041740775.1 Alteraurantiacibacter sp.
GCGCGCACCGCGCTGGTCACCTTCGATTTCAGCAAAATCGGCGCGATGAGCTGTAATCCGGCGATCGGCGGGCTGGGCAAGGGGCATCTGGTGCGCGAGGTGGATGCCTTTGACGGGCTGATCGGCCGCGCGGCCGATGCGGCGGCGATCCATTACCGGATGCTCAACCGGTCAAAGGGCAGTGCGGTTCACGGCCCGCGCGTGCAGGCGGATCGCAATCTGTTCCGCGCCAGCGTCCAGGCCACGCTGGCGAAGCAGGGTAATCTGGCGATCATCGCGGGCGAAGTGGCCGAATTGCTGCTTGACGGCGGCGACAGGGTGACGGGAATACGCCTTGCCGACGGCAGCGAGATTGGAGCGCGGGCGGTGATCCTGTGCACCGGCACTTTCCTTGGCGGGACGCTGTTCCGCGGCGAGGAGCGGTTCGAGGGCGGGCGCATCGGCGAGGATTCGGCGCAGAAGCTGGCGGCGCAACTGCGGCGCGCGCAATTGCCGATGGCGCGGCTGAAGACCGGCACGCCACCCCGGCTCGACGGGCGGAGCATCGACTGGGCGCGGCTGGAAGAGCAGAAATCGGATGCCGATCCGTGGACGATGTCTCCGCTCACCAAGACCCGTGCCAACCCGCAATTGTTCTGCGCCATCACCCGCACCAATCCCCGCGCGCATGCGATCATCGCCGAAAATCTTCACCGTTCGCCACTTTTTACAGGAGCGATCGGGGCTGCGGGGCCGCGCTATTGTCCGTCGATCGAGGACAAGATCCATCGCTTTGCCGATCGCGACGGCCATCAGGTGTTTCTGGAACCCGAAGGGCTGGACACGCATCTGGTCTATCCCAACGGCATCAGCACGTCGCTGCCGGTGGATGTTCAGCTTGCGATGTTGCGGGAAATGGAGGGGCTGGAACGGGTTGTGATGGCGGTGCCTGGCTATGCGGTGGAATATGATCATATCGATCCCCGCGCGCTCGGCCCCGATCTGCAGCTGGCGGCGATTCCGGGCCTCTATTGCGCGGGCCAGATCAATGGCACGACAGGGTATGAGGAAGCGGCGGCGCAAGGGCTGGTGGCGGGCATTCACGCCGCCTGCGCCACGCGCGATCATGCGCCGCCCGCGCTCGATCGTGCCAATTCCTATCTTGCGGTGATGATCGACGATCTGACGCTGCACGGGGTGAGCGAGCCCTATCGGATGCTCACCGCACGGGCGGAATACCGGCTGCGGCTGCGCGCCAACAACGCCTCCACCCGGCTGACCCCCTTGGCGCTGGAAGTGGGCTGCGTGGGTGCTGAACGCCGTGCATGGTTTACCGCGCTGGAAGATGCGCGTTCCACGTGGAACGCCGCGCTCGATTGCCAGCTGGGGGCTGCAGCGCTTGCCGATGCCGGATTGATGATAAAGCGCGATGCGGGGCGCAAGAGTTTGCGCGAATGGCTGGCCTTCCCCGATCTGACACTGGCATCACTGTCGCCCTGGCTTCCCGCTGCCTGCGATCCTGCGAGCTCGCTCGCAGGAGAACTGGCTGAGGATGCCGCCTACGCGCCCTATCTGTTGCGGCAGGACGCCGAATTGCGCGATTTGCGCAGCAGCGAGACGCTGGAGCTGGAGGCCGCGTTTCCCTTTGCGCAGGTGCCGGGCCTCTCGAACGAGATGGTTGAGCGCCTGTCCGCCGCCCGCCCGCTCAATCTTGCCGCAGCGGGGCGGGTGCGCGGAATCACGCCCGCCGCGCTGGCGGCATTGCTGGTTCATGCCAAACGCCGTAACCGGGCGGCATGATCCAGAGCGAGGAAGCAGCGCGCGCCTTTTGCGCCGCCCGGTGCGATGCGGCTGCCTATGCCCGCATCGAACGCTTCACCAATCTGCTGGGCGAGGAAAATGCACGGCAGAACCTCGTCTCAGATGCCAGCCTTGCGGCGGTGTGGCAGCGGCACATTGCCGATAGCCTGCAATTGCTCGATCATGTTCCATCGGAAGCTACGCCCTGGCTCGATCTCGGATCGGGCGCGGGCATGCCGGGCCTGGTGATCGCAATGGCGCGGCCCGATTTGCGCATCGCGCTGGTCGAATCGCGGCGGAAGCGAATCGACTGGCTCGAACGGGTGCGGAGCGAATTTGCGCTGGCCAATTGCACCATCCACGGCGCGCGGCTCGAAAATGTGGAAAGTCGCGATTCGGCGGTAATCACCGCGCGCGCCTTCGCTCCGCTGGGCAAGCTACTCGACTTATCCGCCCGGTTTTCCACACACTCCACCCGCTGGGTGTTGCCCAAGGGGCGTTCGGGGGCGCAGGAACTGGCAGAGCAACCCGCAGCCATCCGCGCAATGTTCCACGTGGAACAATCGGTAACGGACCCGGAGGCGGGAATTCTAATCGGCACAGGGAGGCCTCCGCGCGGATGATAGTCGTAGCGATAGCCAATCAGAAGGGCGGGGTGGGCAAAACCACCACCGCGATCAACATCGCCACCGCCATGGCGGCAAACGGATGGCGCACGCTGCTGGCCGATCTTGATCCGCAGGGAAATGCCTCCACCGGCATCGGGGTCCGCGCTGTCGACCGCGATCTGTCGAGCTATGACGTGGTGGTGGATCAGGTTCCGCTGGCCGATTGCATCGTGCGATCGACTATCCCCGGCCTCGATCTGGTTCCCGCGACGGTCGATCTGAGCGGGGCGGAGGTCGAACTGGTCGGGGTGGAAAACCGCACCCACCGGCTGCGCGATGCCTTTGCCCGCCACCACGGTCACGATATCTGCTTCATCGATTGCCCTCCCTCGCTCGGCCTGCTCACGCTCAACGCGCTTTGTGCGGCGGATACGCTGCTCGTGCCGCTGCAGTGCGAATTCTTCGCGCTCGAAGGATTGAGCCAATTGTTGCAGACGGTGGAACAGGTGCAGCAGCGGTTCAATCCCGATCTGGGCATCGTGGGGGTGGCGCTGACGATGTTCGATCGCCGCAACCGTTTGACCGATCAGGTGGCCGACGATGTGCGCGAATGCCTGGGCGATCTGGTGTTCGAGGCGGTGATTCCGCGCAATGTGCGGCTTTCCGAAGCGCCCAGCCACGGGCTGCCCGCGCTGGTTTACGATCACGCCTGCACCGGCAGCCGCGCCTATATGGCACTGGCACGTGAACTGATTTCGCGCCTTCCCGCGCAAAAGGTGGCAGCATGAGCGAGGAAAATACCGAAACGCCGATCCGCAGCAATGCGCCCCGGCGCAAGCTGGGCCGGGGGCTGGGTGCGCTGATGGGTGACGCCCGGCGCGAGGAACCGCTGGTGACCACGCGCCCGCTGGCGGGCAATGACGATGGCAGTCCCTATCGCGGTCCCGATG
>JBGSLI010000054.1:0-11239 GCA_041740775.1 Alteraurantiacibacter sp.
TCGCCGCAGCGCAGCCGGCGGGGCCAGCGCCCAGGATAAGCGGGGCGGACATCAGCAAACCCGCGATACGCACAGCCGGAAGGGGAAGAACCGTTCCACCCGTGCGCCTGCAATCCCCGCTTCGGCGAGCAGCGGCGGCCACTCGCCAGGCCGGTAGGAACGTGCGATCGAGGTGCGCCCGTCCATCCGCACGATTTTGTGCCGCCCCATAACGCCCGCCAGCAGCGGATATCCGGCATGGCTGAAGGTGTGGCGGTTGAGATCGTTGATAAACCAGCCCGCGCGCGCCTCTGCCTCCATGAAACGCAGGAACAGCACCAGTTCCTCGTGCGACATGTGGTGCGCGACCAGGCTGGAAATGACGCAATCCCAGCCTTCGCCGATCAGTTCGGCATAATCGCCCGTGCGCCAGGTGATGGGCATGGCAGGCGGCGTTGCCTCGCGCGCGGCCTGCTCGCTGCGCGGGTTGAGATCCACCCCCACCAGCTGCGCCCTTATGCCGCGTTTCTTTGCCCATAGGGCGATCTGGCGCAGCATGTCTCCCTGCCCGAAACCCACATCGAGCAATTTGAAACTGCGGCGGCCCGCCAGCGCGCGTTTGAGGAAGCGCAGCGTGGGGCGATAGGCCATCGTCACCCGGTTGACCTTGGCCAGATCGGCCAGAACCGCGCGATAGGTGGCCTCGGGCAGCGCCGGATCGTCCATCAGTTCGCTGGTGTCGAGGCGCTCTGAAAGCATCAGCCGTCCACCCAGCCAAAACGCAGCCCTTCCATCGCCAGACCGGGGCCGAAGGCGAGCGCGATGCCGGTTTCGGGCCGCTGGCGCAGCAGCCGTTCGATCACGAAGATTACCGTAGCCGACGACATATTGCCGAAATCATTGAGCACCGCGCGCGATGCATCCAGCGCATCGGCGGGCAGGCCCAGCCCGCGTTCCACCGCATCCAGAACCGACCTTCCGCCCGTATGCACCGCCCAGGCCGCGGGCGGGGCGGTGCCGATGATGTCTGCCTGAAGGCGCGGATCGTCCAGCGCTTCGGCCAGCCTACCCGGCACCGCGCCCGAAAGATGCATGGCAAAGCCGGTATCGCCCACGGTCCAGGTGATAAGATCGCTGCTTTCTTCCAGCGCGGCAGAAAGGCCTGCACCGATGGCCAGCCCATCGCCTGTGGCGCTCACCAGCGCGGCGGCGGCACCATCGGCAAACTGGCCCATCGCCAGCAGGCTTTCGATATCGCCGCTCTCCTGCAAATGCAGCGAGCACAGCTCCACCGCCACCGCAAGCACGCGTGCATGGGGTTGCGATCGCACGATATGCGCGGCGCTGCGCAGCAGGGTGATCCCGGCATAGCAGCCCATGAAGCCGATGCTCACCCGCTCGACATCGGTTGCCAGACCAAGGCGGCGGGCGATGATCTGATCGAGGCCGGGAGCCATGAAGCCGGTGCAACTGGCGATCACCAGATGGGTGACGCCGTGGATATCGGGCAGGGCGGCCACCGCCTCAAGCGCCAGATCTGGGGCGGTCTGCGCAAAACGGCGCATCCGCTCGCCCGTGCCCGGAATGTGGCCGGACATGTAGAAGCCGCCGAAATCGAGCGCCGCATCGGTGCCCGACAATACCGAAAAACGGTGAGCGATGCCGCCGCGCGCCTCCATCCGCCGGTAAACCGCGAGTTCGCGCGCGCCCAGCTGGCGCTCGGCCCATTCGGTATAGGTGCGGTGCACATCGCAGGATGGCACCGCGGTGGCGATGGCATTGATGCGCGGGATCGCCGTAGGCGCGGGACTAACCATCAACCGGGAAACGCGGGCGGATGGCATTGGTGCCGGTCAAGCGCAGATTTTCGCTTTCGCCTGTTCATATTCGCCAATCAACTGCTGGCAGATCGCGCGCGCCGGGCGCACTTCGCGCACCGCACCAACGCCGTGCCCGGCAGACCAGATGGTTTTCCATGCCTTCGCCTCTTCATTGAGCGACATCTGCCCGGCATGATCGGGCAGGCTGGCGGCTGCCAGACTCGGCGTGAGGAAATTGGCGCCCACGCCGGTTACCTTGTCAGTATAGGTGATATCCCTGGCGCTGGCACCGATCATCATGTCCTTCTGCCCTTGCGGGGCCAGGCTTTCGGTGGCGGCGATGAAATGGCTGCCGAAATAGCCGAAATCGGCCCCCATCGCCTCGGCCGCAAGGATGTGCCCGCCGTGGCTCATGCTGCCCGAAAGGATGATCGCGCCATCGTAAAAATCGCGGATTTCGGATACCAGCGCAAACGGGCTGTAGGTGCCCGCGTGTCCGCCTGCGCCCGCCGCCACCGCGATGATGCCGTCCACGCCTGCTTCCACCGCCTTTTCTGCATGGCGGCGCTGGATCACATCGTGAAACACCAGCCCGCCGTAGGAGTGCACCGCCTTCACCAGATCGGGCACCGCGCCCAGCGAAGTGATGATCAGCGGCACCTTGTGCTTCACGCACAATTCCAGATCGGCCTGCACGCGCGGATTGGACTGGTGGACGATCAGATTGACGCCATAGGGCGCGTCGTCTTCGGTCAGCCGATCCTGAATTTCCTTCAGCCAGTCCTCGAACCCTTCGGAGGTTCGCTGATTAAGCGCCGGAAAAGTCCCGCAGATGCCCGCCTTGCACGTTTCCACCACCAGATCCGGCCCGGAAACGAGGAACATCGGCGCGGCGATGGCCGGAACCTTCAGCCGCGCCTTGAAGTCGGAAACGTTCAAAATGCGTCCTCCGGCATGTCCATCATGCTCGCCTTGCCGCTTCTGATCGCCATGAACTGCGCGGTGGCGGGCGGCAGCAGACGATCGAAGAAGAATTGCGCGGTGGTGATCTTGGCCTTGTAGAACTGCTCCTCGCCAGACCCCTCGGCCAGTTTCGCATGGGCAACCTTTGCCGCCTTGGCAAAGCAGTAACCCATCGCCACAAAGCCCAGCAGGCGCAGGTAATCGGTGGCCGCCGCCGCCGCTTCTTCCGGGTCTTTCATCCCCTTTTGCGCGATATGGCCGGTGGCCAGTTGCAGCGCGCCGAAGCTTTGCTGGAGCGAGGCGACGAGCTTGCCGATGTTCGCATCCTGCGCATTATCTTCCAGAAATTGCGACACCGGGTGGAAGAAGGCGCGCAGATTGCGGCCCATCCGGTCGGGCAGCTTGCGGCCGACCAGATCGAGCGCCTGAATGCCGTTGGTGCCTTCATAGATCATCGCGATCCGCGCATCGCGGGCGAATTGTTCCACCCCGCTTTCCTGAATATAGCCGTGCCCGCCGTAAACCTGCACCGCCAGATGCGCGCTTTCGTGGCCCAGATCGGTGAACAGCGCTTTCACCACCGGCGTCATCAGCGCGACGAAATCCCGTGCGCGTTCGCGCGTTTCAGGCTCTGTCGCGGCATGTTCGGCATCCAGCGCACGGCTGACCCATGCGGTGAGCGAGCGGCACCCTTCGTTATAGGCGCGCATCGTCATCAGCATCCGCCGCACATCAGGGTGGACGATGATCGGATCGGCGGGGCCATCGGGGTTTTTCACGCCCGAAAGCGATCGGCCCTGCAACCGGTCCTTGGCATACCAGACGGCGGACTGATAGGCGATCTCGCCCACGCCCAGCCCTTGAATGCCCACCGCCACGCGCTCGGTATTCATCATGGCGAACATCGCTTCGAGGCCCTTGTGCGGCTTGCCGATCAGCCAGCCTTTGGAATTGTCGAAGCTCATCTGGCAGGTGGCCGATGCCTTCAGGCCCATCTTGTGTTCGATCGCGGTAGGGCCGGCATTGTTGTGATTGCCCAGCGATCCATCGTCCTTGGGCAGATATTTGGGCACCAGAAACAGGCTGATCCCCTTCACCCCCGGCGGCGCATCGGGAAGGCGGGCCAGCACCAGATGGATAATGTTATCGGTAAGGTCCTGATCGCCCGCGCTGATGAAGATCTTGTTGCCCGTTACCAGATAGCTGCCGTCATCCTGCGGTTCCGCCTTGGTGCGCAACATGCCCAGATCGGTGCCGCAATGCGGCTCTGTCAGGCACATGGTGCCCGACCATTCGCCATTGGCCATTTTCGGCAGGTAGAAAGCCTTCAGGTCATCGCTGGCATAGGCATCCAGCGATACTATCGCGCCATTGGTGAGGCCGGGGTAAAGGCCGAAGGACAGATTGGCCGAACAGGTCATCTCCTCCACCATCTTGGCCAGCGAATGCGGCGCGCCCTGACCGCCATATTCAGGCTTTGCCCCAAGGCCGGCCCAGCCGCCTTCGCAGAACTGCTTGTAGGCCTCCTGAAATCCCTTGGGCGTGCGGACCACGCCGTTTTCGATCCGGCAGCCTTCCTGATCGCCGGGCCAGTTCAGCGGCAGCAGCACATCGCGGCACAGCTTGTTGGCTTCTTCCAGAATGGCGACGGTCACATCGGCATCGAAATCCTCGAAACCTTCGAGATCGCCGAATCCGTCGTCGGTGTGCAGTTCTTCCAGCACGAAACGCATATCGCGGATAGGGGCTTCATAGACTTGCATGTCAGGCTCTCCCTTTCAGATCAGTTACGCAGCGGCTTGCCGGTTTCGAGCATCTGCTCGACCCGGGCCTGCGATTTCGGATTGCGGACAAGGCGCATGAAGCTTTCCACTTCCAGCTTGAGCAATTGCGCCTCGGTGGTCACTTCGGTCACATCGGTATCGCCGCCGGTAAGGATATGCGCCAGTTCGCCCGCCACGGTTTCATCGTGCGGCGTGGCGATGCGCTGCTTGCGGAAACTGTCCACCGCCAGCTTGAGCGCCGCCGCGCCGGTGGGGCCGGGCAGGCGATATTCGGGCCTTTCGGGCGGGGCATAGCCTTCCACCATCGCCAGCGCGCGCTGCCGGGCATCGAACAGCAGGCGATCGCGGTTCATCGTCACCCCGTCCGATTGGCGCAGGAAGCCCAGTTCCTTCGCCTCATGCGCCGACTTGGCCACGGTGGCGGTGGAAATGATCTCGAACGCCTTGGAGACCGCGGGCATCGGCCCTTTGGGATGGCGCGGGTTTTCGATCCAGCGGGTGAGCATTTCGCCGCAGCCGCCCCAGCCGGGAACAAGCCCCACGCCGGTTTCGACGAGGCCGATATAGGTTTCGGCGTGGGCCTGGATGGCATCGGCATTGAGGCACACCTCGCAGCCGCCGCCCAGCGCCATCCCGAAGGGGGCGGAAACCACGGGGAAGGGGGCGTATTTGAGCGCCTTGTAGGCATCCTGCCCGCCCTTCACCAGCCGTTCCACCTCGCTCCATGCGGCAATGTTGAGCGCGAACATGGCGAGGCCCAGATTCGCCCCGGCGGAGAAATTGGACCCTTCGTTATAGACCACCAGCGCCTTGTAATCGCTTTTCACCAGACTGATGGCCTGCTGGATCAGCTTCATCACCTGTTCGTCCAGCGCGTTCATCTTGCCGGTGAATTCCAGCGCCACCACGCCTTCGCCCACATCCCACAACGCCGCCGAACCGTTCTTCAGCAACGGTTGCGATGTCAGCTTGATGTCTTCCAGCAGCAGCACGCCATCGGGCCGGGTGACATCGTGATAGGCGCCATCGGTGCCGAAATACTGCCGCTTTCCGCCCTCGATCCGGTAGAAGGTTTTCTCGCCAATCTGCTTCAATATATCCGGAACCGGGAGACTGGCAGCCTGCAGGCGTTCGACCAGATGGGCAGCGCCGATCGCGTCGATCATTTCGAACGGGCCGGCCTTCCAATTGTAGCCCAGCTTCATCGCATCATCGACACCGACCACAGTTTTGGTCGCTTCGGGAACGATGCTGGCGGCATAGGACAGGGTGGGGCCGAGCACCGCCCAGGCATAATCGCCCACCTTGCCCTTGGCGGAAATCAGCGTCTTCAGATCGCCCCTGGCGGCAGAGCCGCGCACATTGGCGGGGCTGGTGGCGGGGCGATATTCGCCGGTTTTGAGGTCCTTCGCCTCTTTCACGCGGGCGCCGTCGGCCCCCTTGGCCATGTGGTAGAACCCGCCCTTGCCCTTGCGCCCGGTGTAGCCTTCGGCGATCATCGCCTCGATCAACGGTTCCGAACGGGCAATCGCCTGATAGGGATCATCCTTTGGCAAAGTGCTGGTGAGGCTGGCCATCAGATGCGGCATCAGATCGATGCCCACCAGATCAACGAGGCCGAACACGCCGGTTTTGGGCACGCCCATCGGGCGGCCCGCGATCTCGTCCGCCTCTTCCACGCTCAGCCCCAGATCGAAGGCCGCATTGACCGCCGCCTGAATCCAGAAGGTGCCGATGCGATTGGCGATGAAGCCGGGCGAATCCTCGGCATTCACTACGCTTTTGCCCAGCTGGCGATCGACGAAATCGCGCACCATCGCTACCGTATCGGGATTGCTCTGCGGCCCCGCCACGATCTCTATCAGCCGCATGTAGCGCGGCGGATTGAAGAAGTGGGTGATGCAGAAATCCTGCTTGAAGGCGTCTGACCGCCCATCGGTCAATTGCGCCAGCGGGATGGTGGAGGTGTTGGAGGAAACCGCTGTGCCGGGCCTGCGCACTTCCTCCAGCTTTGCATAAAGGTTCTGCTTGATGTCGAGCCGTTCGATGATGGCTTCCACCACCCAGTCGCATTCAGCCACGCGGCCAAGGTGATCCTCGATATTGCCCGTTTCCACCAGCCTTGCCGCGCGCTTGCCCATGAACGGGGCGGGATCGGTCTTGAGCATTTTTGCCACTGCGCCTTCGGCAATGGCGTTGCGATTCACCCCGTCCTTTGGAACGATATCGAGCAGCAGCACCGGCACCCCGGCATTGGCGACCTGCGCGGCGATGCCTGCGCCCATCGTGCCAGCGCCGATGACGCAGACTTTTTTGATCGTGCTGTCAGCCATCATTGTGCCTCCAGAATGGTGGCGATGCCCTGACCGCCGCCGATGCACTGGGTGGAAAGCGAATATTTCTTGCCTTCGCGCTTCAGCAGGCTGGCCGCCTTGCCCACGATGCGCGCGCCGGTGGCACCCAGCGGGTGGCCGATGGCGATGGCGCCGCCATCCAGATTGATCTTTTCCAGCGGGATGCCCAGATCGGCGATGCAGGCGAGCGACTGGCTGGCAAACGCCTCGTTCAGTTCGACAATGTCGATATCCTCGATCGTCAGCCCCGCGCGCTTCAGCGCCTTGCGGGTGGCTTCCACCGGGCCGATGCCCATGATTTCGGGCGCGCAGCCGGAAATGGCCATGCTTTTGATCTTTGCCATCACCTTGAGGCCGTTGGCGGCGGCATAATCGGCGCTGCACACCAGCACGGCGGTCGCCCCGTCGGTGAGCGGGGAGGATGTGCCCGCGGTAACGCTGCCCTGCTGGTCGAAGGCCAGTTTCAGTCCGGCCAGCGTTTCTGCGGTGGTTTCGGGACGAGGCGTGCCATCGGCATCGATCACCGTGCCATCGGGCAGGGTGAAAGGGATGATTTCATCGGCGAATGCGCCCTTGGCCTGCGCCGCTGCGGTTTTCTGCTGGCTGGCCACCGCGAAGGCTTCCTGATCGGCGCGGCTGAGCGAATATTTCTTCGCCACATTTTCCGCCGTGTCGCCCATGCCCAGATAGGCGGCGCTCTTTTTCGCCAGCGCGGGGTTGGGCATGGGATTGAAGCCGGTCATCGGCACGCGGCTCATTGATTCGATCCCGGCGCAGATGAAGGCATCGCCCGCGCCCATGGCAATCTGCCCGGCGGCATAATGGATCGCGCTCATGGAAGAACCGCAGAACCGGTTCATGGTGATGCCGCCCACGTTCAGCGGCAAATCGGCCAGCAGGCCCACCAGCCGGGCGATGTTGAAACCCTGTTCGCCTTCGGGAAAGGCGCAGCCCATCACGATGTCCTCGATATCGTCAACCTTCACCCCGGTCTTTTCGATCAGCCCGCGAATCGTGTTTGCGGCCAGATCATCGGGGCGCACCCTGGCCAGCGCGCCGCGGTGCGCGGGGTGGAAGGGGGAGCGGACGTAACCTGCAATGACGACATCAGTCATGGTGTCTTGCCTTTCCTCTTGGTGTTCTCGTTGATCTCACGGTTTCGGCACGATTGACCTTTTGCGCCGAATGATTACGATAAAGTCTGTTGCTTGACGTATAGGTTAAGCGAGATGGAATCAAGACGCTCTTTCGCCCATGTTTGTAACAGCTTTGGGTAAGTGCTGTGTCAGGGAAAGGAAGTCCATGTCTGCCGCCGATGCGCCTCCACACCCGCTCGATACGGCCCGCATCCTCGATGCCGGCGGCAGGCTGCGCCCGCGCCTGCTGACTGAATTGCTCGATCATGCGGTGGCGAATCATCCCGAAAGAGTGTGCATCGATTTTTTCGGCCGTGAATGGAGCTATGCGCGAATCGGCAATCTGGTGGACCGGGTGGCTGCCGGCTTGCAGGCGCAGGGGCTGGAAAAGGGCGACCGGTTCGGCCTCTGCATGCCCAACACGCCCTATTCGGTCATCCTCTATTTCGCCGTGCTGCGCGCGGGCGCAACGGTGGTGAACCTCAACCCGCTCTATTCCGAAAGCGAGGTGGAATTCCTCGTCACCGATTCGGGCGCGAAAATGGTTGCGGTTCCCGATCTGGAAATGATCCACGCCAAGGTTGCTGCTGCCTGGGGTAAGCCAGATGAGGCAGGAAAGGTGGCGCTGGAAAAGATCGTGCTGTGCCCGATGGCGCATGTGCTGCCGTTCTGGAAAGGGCTGGGCCTGCGCACGCTTAAGCGCTCTACGCTGGCGCGACGGCAGGCGCATGTCGGCTATTGCGATTACCGTGATCTTGCCGCGCATCGCGCGTCTCCCGTGCCGGTGGCGCAGCATCCCGATGATGTGGCGGTGCTGCAATATACAGGCGGAACGACCGGGCGGCCCAAAGGTGCCATGCTCACCCACGCCAATCTTGCCGCCAACAGCGCGCAGATGATGCTGCACGTTGGCGAGGAACGGGCGGTGCAGGAACGCACTTTGGGCGTGCTGCCGCTGTTCCACGTTTTCGCGCTTACCTGCGTGCTCAATTTCGGCGTCGATACTGCGGCAGAACTGCTGCTGCTGCCGCGCTTCGACATGGACGAGGTGTTGAAAGCCATCGCCCGCAAGCCGCCCACGCAGATTTTCGGCGTGCCTACAATCTATAACGCGCTGGGATCCTTGCCCGATGGCAGGGTGCCCGATCTTTCGATGGTGCGCACCAGCATTTCGGGCGGCGCGCCGCTGCCGCTGGACCTGCGGATGCAATATGAAAAGCGCACTGGATCACCTGTTTCGGAAGGCTATGGCCTGACCGAGGCTTCACCGATCATCACCTCCAACCCCATGCCGGGGCGCGGGCCGGTGAAGGAAAATTCCGCCGGGCCGGCCTTTCCGCATACAATCATCGAAATCCGCGATCCCGAAACCGGCGAATGCTGCAAGGGCGTGGGCGAGAAAGGCGAGATTTGCGCGCGCGGACCACAGGTGATGAAGGGCTATTGGAACCGCCCCGATGCGACCGCAGACACATTCGTGGACGGCGCGCTGAAAACGGGCGACATCGGCTATCTCGACAAGGACGGTTATCTGTTCATCGTGGATCGGATCAAGGATCTGATCCTGTGCAGCGGGTACAATGTCTATCCCCGCGTGATCGAGGATGCAGCCTACGAACATCCGGCGGTGAAGGAAGCCATCGCGATCGGCATTCCCGACGATTACCGCGGCGAAGCGCCCAAATTGTTCATCGCGCTGCATCCGGGCGAGGATCTGGATGCGGGGCAGTTGCACCAGTTTCTGAAGATGCGGCTCAGCCCCATCGAAATGCCCGATGCCTACGAATTCCGTGACGAATTGCCCAAGACGCTCGTGGGCAAGCTGGAAAAGAAACAGTTGGTGGCCGAGGAAAAGGCGAAGGCCGCCGCAGGCAGGGGGGATGCCACATCATGATCGATCTCAAATCAAAGCCGCTGGGGACGGGCTCGCCGCTGGAAGACACTGGCGACGACAGTCTGAAGAGCATCGCCGAGGCCGCCGAGGAACTTTGCGTAACCCAGCGCACGCTGCGCTTTTACGAAGACAAGGGGCTGATCGCGCCGCAGCGCGTGGGCACGATGCGCGTCTATTCGCGGCGAGAAATGGGCCGGATGCTGCTGATCCTGCGCGGCAAGCGGCTGGGGTTTTCGATTCGCGAGATCGGCGAGTTCCTCTCGCTCTACGATACCGACCAGCAGCAATTGTGCCAGATGCGCCATCTGGTAGGGCGGGTGGTCGATCGGCTGGGCGAACTGCGCCAGCAACGCGAGGCGATCGAGCAGACGATTGGCGAGCTGGAAACGATCGAAGTGCAGGCCAAGGCGCATATCGCCCGGCTGGAGCGCTGATCGGGCCCGGCGGTTGCGAAAGCAGAGAAGTTGGGGAAGCGAATGGTGGGCGTAGCAAGGATTGAACTTGCGACCCCTACGATGTCAACATAGTGCTCTACCACTGAGCTATACGCCCGCACCATTCGCGTGCCGCCCCGGCGGGGCAGGCGGGCCATCTAGCGCCGCCTTGGCCGCGTTGCAAGTGTCTTGGCCGAGCCTGCGCGCCCGGCTCCAAAGCCCCAGCCCTACAGCGAAGCCATTGCCGCGTCTTCGAACATCCGTTCCACTTCCAGCACCAGATCTTTCAGGTGAAACGGCTTGGACAGCATCCGCGCTTCGGGCGCATCGCGCGATGCGCGCAGCGAAACCGCGGCAAAGCCGGTGATGAACATCACCTTGGTGGTCGGGCTCAATTGATTGCAATGCTGGGCAAGTTCGATCCCGTCGATTCCCGGCATCACGATGTCGGACAGCAGCAGATCGTAGATCTCGGTCCGAAGCAGCGGCAGGGCATCATTGCCCGATCCCACCGCCATCACCGAATAACCGGCCTTTTCCAGCGCGCGCTTGAGATAGGTGCGCATCGCGGTATCGTCTTCGGCCAGCAGGATCCGGATCATGCCTCTCGTCCTCAATCACATGTGTTAATCACAAGGGGGGGGTGAACTTGCTGCCCACATAGCCACCAATTTGTAACAAAGTCTTGCCTGCAATTTCATGTGACCAACTTTGACACAAGCGCCATTCGCGGCCAGCAAACGGGGTGATGGCAAAAATCGGCTCAGCGCGCGGCGATTCGCCCGATCGGGGCGGGGGATTGATCCCCGGCAGTGACGGAAGGCCGGCCTTCACGCTGCGCCGGCGAAGGCCGCTGGCGATACCCGTGCTGATCG
>JBGSLI010000055.1:0-3094 GCA_041740775.1 Alteraurantiacibacter sp.
TTGCGGCGGCCAGCTTGCGCTGGCCAGGCACGGCGGCCGGGGCGGTCATGGGCGGCGGGGTCCTCACTTTCGGCCCAGCCTTGGCGCAAACGTGGTTAAGGAAGGCTTAGGATCGGGGCTGCCAGAGACAGTGCCTTGGGCCGACAACCAAAAAGGGCGCCCCGCAGGACGCCCTCTTGCTTGCTCTAAAAAGGCCTGTTCAGCCTTCGACGTGTTCGGCCAGCACCGTCAGCCCCTTGTCACCCACCTCGGCAAAGCCGCCGCGCACTTCGATGCTTTCGGGCACGCCGCCTTCGGTCTTGTAAACCTGCACTGCGCCATCACGGATGGTGGACATGAAAGGCGCGTGGCCCTCCAGAACGCCGAATTCGCCCTCGCTGCCGGGAACGACCACCATGTGGACATTTTCCGAGCGGACGAGGGCCGACGGGGTAACGAGTTCAAAATGCAGTGCCATTTTCTTTCCTTCTCCCCTCCCCTTCAGGGGAAGGGCTAGAATTGCCTCAGGCCTCTTCCGCCATCTTCTTGGCCTTTTCGATCGCCATGTCGATCCCGCCGACCATGTAGAAGGCGCTTTCGGGCAGGTGATCATATTCGCCTTCGACCACCGCCTTGAAGCTCTTCACCGTGTCTTCCAGCTGCACGAACTGACCCGGAATGTTGGTGAACACTTCGGCCACGTGGAACGGCTGGCTGAGGAACTTCTGGATCTTGCGCGCGCGGGCCACGGTCAGCTTGTCCTCTTCGGAAAGCTCGTCCATCCCCAGAATTGCGATGATATCCTGCAGGCTCTTGTATTTCTGCAAGGTTTCCTGAACGCGGCGGGCGGTATCGTAATGCTCCTGGCCGACCACGCGCGGTTCGAGCACGCGGCTGGTCGAATCGAGCGGGTCCACCGCCGGATAGATGCCGAGTTCGGAAATCGCCCGGTTTAGCGTGGTGGTCGCGTCAAGGTGAGCAAAGGAGGTGGCGGGCGCCGGATCGGTCAGATCGTCCGCCGGAACGTAAATCGCCTGCACCGAGGTGATCGAACCCTTGGTGGTCGAGGTGATGCGTTCCTGCAGATTGCCCATGTCGGTCGACAGCGTCGGCTGATAGCCCACCGCCGAAGGAATGCGCCCCAGCAGCGCCGACACTTCCGACCCGGCCTGCGTGAAGCGGAAGATGTTGTCGACGAAGAACAATACGTCCTGGCCTTCCTCGTCGCGGAAATATTCCGCCATCGTCAGGCCGCTGAGCGCCACGCGCGCGCGCGCACCCGGCGGCTCGTTCATCTGGCCGAATACCAGCGCCACCTTCGAACCTTCGGAAGTGGCAACGCCGTTCTCGTCCTTCTGGATCACGCCCGCATCGAGGAATTCGTGATACAGATCATTGCCTTCGCGGGTGCGTTCACCCACCCCGGCAAAGACGGATACGCCGCCGTGGCCCTTGGCGATGTTGTTGATCAATTCCTGGATCAGCACGGTCTTGCCCACGCCCGCGCCGCCGAACAGGCCGATCTTGCCGCCCTTGGCATAGGGCGCGAGCAGATCGATAACCTTGATCCCGGTAACCAGAATGTCAGCCTCGGTGGACTGGTCCACGAACAGCGGGGCTTCGGCGTGGATCGGCATGGTGCGTTCTGCGCCGATGGGGCCGAGTTCGTCGATCGGCTGGCCGATGACGTTCATGATCCGGCCCAGTGTCTTGGGACCGACGGGGACGGAAATCTGCGCCCCGGTGTTGATCACTTCCTGCCCGCGGGTGAGGCCTTCGGTCGCGTCCATGGCGATGGTGCGGACGGTGTTTTCCCCCAGGTGCTGGGCAACTTCGAGCACCAGCGTATTATCGCCGTTCTTCGTTTCCAGCGCGGTGAGGATGGCGGGCAGTTCGCCGGGGAACGTCACGTCGACGACGGCGCCGATGACCTGGCTTATGCTGCCATGGATGGTCTGGTTGAGTGCGGGTGCGGTGGCCATTTTGGTTTCCTGTGGCGTCGATGAAAGATTGAAATCGTGTGGTTGGTTTACTGCGCGCAAACCGCTTCGGCATCCTGGATTTCCCAGGCATCGCCGGCCTCATTGGGCGCGAGTGTGGCATCATTGCGCAGATATTCGTCGTCACCCAATCCGTATTCGCAGGCGACGGTGGTGGAGCCCATGCCGCGGCGGCACACGGCGGTGTTGACCGGCTTCAGATCGGGGCAGGTTTGCGCCAGCAATTCGGTGAGCAGCGCCTGATCGGGCGCGGGCAGCGTTACCACGGGTGCGGGCGCTGCGGTTGCGGTTGGTTCGGGCGCGGGTGCGGGTTCTTCGCCGCAGGCTGCCAGCAAGGTGATCGGGACGAGGAGGGGGAGGAGGAAGGCAGATTTTTTCACGGTCAATTCCCTGTCTAAAGCGCTTCTGCACCAGCAATGATTTCGATCAGTTCAGTAGTGATCGCGGCCTGGCGGCTGCGGTTGTACTGGATGGTCAGCTTGTCGATCAGATCGCCCGCATTGCGCGTGGCGTTGTCCATCGCGGTCATCGATGCGCCCTGTTCGCTTGCTTCGCGTTCGAGCAGCGCGCCGAACAGCTGGGTCTTGACGTATCGGGGGAGCAGTTCGGCGAGGATCGCTTCCTCGTCGGGCTCGTATTCCACCACCGAATCCGAAGCGGCCACCACTTCAGGAGCGGGAACGGGCAGCAGTTGCACCGTGGTCGGATCCTGCGCCAGCGCGCTCTTGAAAGTGGGATAGACGAGATGGGCGACATCGAATTCGCCCGCCTCGAACCGCGCCACCAGGTCGGCGGCGATCGCTTCGGCTTCGGCAAAACCGATATGGCGCACTTCCGAGGTATCGAAATGATGGCTGATGCGCTGCGGATATTCACGCCGGATCGGTGCGCGGCCCTTGCGCCCGACGAGGTAGAAGGACACGTCCTTGCCCTCTTGCAGAAGTTCTCTGGCGCGCAGCTTGGCTTCCTTGACGATGTTGGAATTGAGACCGCCGCACAGCCCCTTGTCGGTATTCACCACCACCAGCAGGTGCTTCTGGGTGGAACCCGTTCCGCGCAGCAGCAGCGGCGCGGCGTCGCCGCTGACCTTGCCCGCCAGCGATGCCATCACGCCC
>JBGSLI010000056.1:0-3167 GCA_041740775.1 Alteraurantiacibacter sp.
GCCAGGAACGCCAGCAGCGCCAGCAGCGAGGCGATGACATTGGGAATGCCCCAGCCCGCCAGCCGGTCTGCCAGCGGCGACAGGACGATGGTGAGGATCACGCCTGCCACCAGCGGCAGGAACACCACCGCGCCGATCGAAAGGACGAACGGCAGCGCCAGGAACAGGCCCAGCGCCAGCAGCACTACCAGCGCGGAGATCAGCCGCAATTCCTGTGCGGCAAAGGCCATGGTGCGGCGGCGCGGGATTCTTGTCCCGCCCCCGGCGATCGTGTCGCTGTCCCCCGCCGATGTCATTGCGCCGCCCTTCCTGCCAGGATTGTGGACTCTTATAGCGGAAACCTATTTGCTGGAAGCGGCAGCTTCGCCGCGGCCGGCGGCAACTTCGTCCAGTTCTTCCAGGATCGCGCGATGCGCCGAAGGGTCGCCCAACGCCCGATCGGGAATGTCGCCATCCGCCATCATCGCCGCCAAGGTGGCGCGTGCGCGGCCCACCCGGCTCTTGATCGTGCCGACCGCGCAGCCGCAGATATTGGCCGCTTCCTCATAGGACAATCCGCCCGCGCCCACCAGCAGCAGCGCCTCGCGCCGTTCGGGCGGCAAGGTCAGCAATGCGCGGTGCAGATCGGACAGGTGGATCGGTTCCTCCTGCCCGGCCGGCGCGGTCAGGATGCGTTCGGCCACGCTTTCATCATATTCGCCGCGAAAACGGTTGCGGCGCATATCGGTGAGATAGGCATTGCGCAGGATCACGAAGGTCCAGGCGCGCATCGAGGTGCCCGGCTCGAACCGGGCCTGCGCCGCCCAGGCCTTGAGCAGCGCCTCCTGCACCAGATCGTCGGCCATGTCCGGGCGACCGCACAACCCGCGGGCAAACGCGCGCAGATGCGGGATCACCTCGGTCAATTCGCGTTTGAAGGCGCGCTTGTCCCCGGCGCTGCGTTCGGGCAGCATGTCTGTTCGCGGTGCGCTGTTCATTTGCGGTCGGTTTCGTCCAGCTTCGCAAGCAGTGCCTTGAGGGCATCGGGCAGGGGTTCATCCAGCACGCTATCGTAAAGACGCTTCAGGCCGGAAGCCCATTCCGGTTCATTCTTGATCAATTTGTCATTGGTGTTCAATGGCCTGGTTGCTTTCTTCTGATCCTGAGGGCTTGCCATGACAACGGTGATTCCCGAAAGACCCTGCCCTGCGTGATCGCGCAGGGAAAGAGCCGGGTTTGCAAAATCAATCCTAATCTCGTGCGGCAGGAACGAAAGCGCCCGCCTCTTGTTCCCCGCTTATCAGGATTTTGCGCGTGTAACTTGCGGGAAATCGCGGCAGGGCGTGCCTTATGCAGGGGCGCGGCGCTGCCGGGGTCGCAGGCGGGGAATGAATTTGCAGCAGCAGGTGCAGCAGCACGAAAGGCGGCGGAGCAGGACCAAGCGGTGGTTGCTGCGCTATCCGCGGGCGATGCCGATCGGCATTTTCTGCCTGCTTGCGGCGATTACCGTGGTCAGCATCTTTGCCATAGAACGCGGTGAGGCGCAGCGCGAGGCGGCGCAGCTCAATGCCCGTGCGATCGCGATTTCTTCCGCGCTGGAACGCCGCGCCAACGCCAGCGCCGCCTATTTGCGCGCGGGCGCGGCATTGCTTTCGACGATGGAGGAAGTGCCGCCCGATGATTTCCGCCGGTTTGTATCCGAACTGCGGCTGGATACCGATTATCGCGGAGCCGACGGCATCGGCTGGGCACGGGTCGTCACCCCGTCGCAGGTTGAAGCATTCAACGCTGCGGCCGCATTGCAGATACCGCCTTACGAGCTTTACCCGCAGCCCGATCCCACCCAGCCATTCGCGGTGCCGGTCACCTATCTGCATCCCGATACCCAGCGCAATCGCCGGGCGCTGGGGTTCGACATGTTTTCCGATCAGGCCCGCCGCGCGGCGATGCAGGAAGCACAGGAAAGCGCGCGCCCGGTGGCGACCGACAGGATCGTGCTGCAACAGGAAGGCGAAGCGGACGCGCCGGGCTTCCTGATCTACATGCCGGTGTTCGAGGCGGGACCGGGCGGGCGGGCGCTGAAGGGGTTCATCTACAGCCCGTTCAACGCCGGAGATTTCCTCCAGAGCGCGCTGGAGCTGGAGGAGGCGGGCACTTTCGGCGTGCGGCTTTACGATGGCGAGCCAAGCGAGGCGACGCTGCTTGCCAGCACTTTCGAAGGCGAGGCGGATCGGATGCGCCGGGCTGTCCAGACGGTAACGATAGCCAACAATCCGTGGCAATTGGTGATCACCGACCGCAGCCAGCTAGGCCTGTCCGGCCTGTCGATGGCGACGCTGATCTTCGGCCTGCTGGTGGCCGGGCTGCTGATGCTGCTGGTGCGGATGCTGACCCAGCAGGCGCAGGAGGACGAGGCCTCGCTGGTGTGGTTCGAGGAACAGGCCTCGATCCGCAATTCGCTCACCCGCGAACTCAATCATCGGGTCAAGAACACGCTGGCCAATGTCCTGTCGATCATCGCCCTGACCAGGCGGCGGGCGGACAATGTCGATGATTTCGCCCAGAGCCTTGACGGGCGCATCCGCGCGCTTTCGGCCACGCATGATCTGCTCACCCAGTCCGATTGGGGCTCCACCCCGGTGGGCGCGGTGATCGATGCCGAACTGCTGCCCTACGCGCATGGCGCGGGCCGCGCGGTCACCCTGTCGGGGCCGGAAGTGGAACTGGCCCCCAATGATGCGCTGTCGCTGGGGCTGGCAATCCACGAACTGGCCACCAATGCGGCCAAATACGGCGCGCTCAGCACCCCCGGCGGCAGGGTGAACGTGCAATGGCAGAAGTTGGCGGACAATCTCGTCCGGGTCGAATGGCTCGAACGCGGCGGCCCGCCAGTCAAGCAGGAGCGCGCGCGCGGCTTCGGCACCGATCTGATCGAGCGGATCGTGGCGCACGAATTGCGCCATCCGGTGGAACTGGATTTCGATCCAGAGGGCGTGCGCTGCGTGCTGCTGATCCCGGTGCGCCGCCCCACCGAATTCCTGATCCGCGCCAATCGCGGCGAACCCGGCACCGCTTGATCGCGCGCCCTGCTGGACGGGGTTTGCCGGGCCGATTACAGCACCTGCCAATGATCCTTTCGGCCCTCCTCTCGCGCTGCGCGGCGGCGCTTGCAGCCATTGTGCTGTGCG
>JBGSLI010000057.1:0-3390 GCA_041740775.1 Alteraurantiacibacter sp.
CTGGCTTATGCTGCAATGGTGCGGGCGCAAGATCCGCGAAATCGGCCCGCGCGACGGTATTGCGACGGGCCGCACGGCTTCGGGAGAAAGAGCGCGTGAGTGCGGCAATGCATCCGGTAATCGATGTTCGGGAATGGCGCCGCCACGGAGCGAGCCTGCCCGCCGCGCTGTTCGGCATGACGCTGGTGGCGGTGCACGCCTATGCGCTGGGGGTGATGTTCGCCCCGCTGGAAGCCGAATTCGGCTGGTCGCGCGCGGAAATTTCCGCCGGTCCGCTGGTCACTTCGGTCACGGCGCTGATGCTGGCAGTGTTCGGCGGGCGCGCGGTGGACAGGTTCGGCCCCCGCCGCGTGGCGCTGATCGGCGTTCCGTTCTATTCGGTCGCGCTGGCAATGATTGCGTTGTCGGGGCCCAGCATTATATCGTGGCTGGCGCTTTATGCCCTGCTGGCGGCGGCGCTGGTGCTGATCTATCCCAGCGTCTGGACCGCCGCGATCGTGCAACGGTTTGTCAGGAATCGCGGGCTGGCGCTGGCCGTGGTGCTGTCGGGCACGGGCATTGCCTCCACCATCGTGCCCTTTCTAGCCGCCAGTCTGATCGAGGCCTATGGCTGGCGCGGGGCCTATATCGGGATGGGGGCACTGGCGTTCCTGATCCAGTTTCCGTTGGTCTTCTTCCTGTTTGCGAAAGACGATGCGCCCACGGCCGGTGTCGTGCCCGTCGGCCATGCGCGGCGCAGCCTGGCCGGCGCGGGGGCACTGCTGTCCCCCAAATTCATCCGCCTGTCGATCGGCGGGGTGATCTATTCGCTCGGCGCGACGGGGCTGGGGATCAATGCCGTGCCGATTCTGATGGAGGAAGGTTTTTCGCTGATCGATGCGGCCAAGGTGGCCGGGCTGATCGGGATCGGCACGATTACCGGGCGCATCTTTGGCGGCTTCCTGCTCGATCGGATCGACGGGCGCTTTGTGGCGGTGGGCTGCGCGGTAGGCGCGCTGTCATCGGCGGCGATCTTCCTTGCCAGCGATCAATCGCTGCTGGCGGCATCACTCGCCTGCGTGATGCTGGGGCTGACGGCGGGGGCGGAATATGATGCCTGCGCTTATCTCACCTCGCGCCACTTTGCGCGTAACCAGTTCGCCACGCTGTTCGCGGTGCTGGGGGGCATGTTCGGCTTCACATCGGGCATCGCCCCCTTCATCGCCAATGCGCTGTATGGCGTGACGGGCAATTACGATGTGATCCTGTGGGCTATCATTCCGCTGTTCGCGCTTTCGACGCTGATGTTCCTTTCGCTCGGGCGCTATCCCGATCTGGGCGATGGCGGGAAGGGGCAAGAGGCCGGGGCAGAGCCTGGCGATCCCGCCTGCGCTGCGGCGCCATCCTGACGCAATAGGCAACAAAAAGGCCCCCGTCGGCGAACCGGCGGGGGCCTTCCAGCGACCCGAAGTTACTTGGGGGGCAAGTTCTCCGGGTTTTGGCCGTTTGACCGTTGCGATCCGGCCTTCCTGCTTCAGCCGTGGTAACGGGCGCAGGTCAGGTCGAATCGATCCGCATCCATTACCTTTGTCCAGGCGCGCAGGAAAGTGTCGATCATGCGTTTTTCCCCACCGTTTTCGGCAAAGGTTTCGGCCACCGCGCGCAATTGCGAATTGGAACCGAAGACCAGATCGGTGCGCGTGGCGCGATACTTCTCCTTGCCGGTGGCGCGATCACGGCCGACGAACTCCTCGTCAGCGCTGCTTTCGACCACATCCCATCTGTTGCCCATATCGAGCAGATTGGTGAAGAAATCGTTCGACAGCGTGCCGGGGCGATCGGTGAGCACGCCGTGGCCGGTGTTGCCGCTGACCGCACCCAGCGCGCGCATTGCGCCGACCAGCGCGGTCATTTCCGGGATCGACAGGCCGAGCAGATGTGCCCGGTCCACCAGCATGTCCTCGGTCTTCACGCCCGCCTTGGTGCGCAGATAGTTGCGGAAACCATCGGCGAAGGGTTCGAGCGGTTCGAAGCTTTCCGCGTCGGTCTGCTCGGTGCTGGCATCGCCGCGGCCGGTGGTGACATTTACCGCAACATCGTGGCCGCCATCCTTTGCCGCCTTTTCGATCGCCGCCGCGCCCGCCAGCACGATGGCATCGGCCATCGAGAGCGAACCGCGCAATTCGTCCAGCTTGGCCAGCACCTTCGCCAGTTCGTCGGGATCATTGACCGCCCAGCCGTTCTGCGGGGCCAGCCGCACACGCGCGCCATTGGCACCGCCGCGATGGTCCGAATTGCGATAGGTGGAGGCCGAAGCCCACGCCGCCTTGACCAGTTCGGCAACCGTCAGCCCGCTCGCCAGCACCGATGATTTGAACGCGGCGACAACGCTGTCCGATGGCTTGCTACCGGCGGGAACCGGATCCTGCCAAATAAGGTCTTCGGCGGGGACTTCCGGGCCGAGGTAACGCGGCTTTGGCCCCATGTCGCGGTGGCACAGTTTGAACCATGCGCGGGCAAAGGCATCGTCCAGCGCCGCCTGATCGTGGCGGAAGCGTTCGGAAATCTTGCGATATTCCGGATCCATCTTCAGCGCCATATCGGCGGTGGTCATCATGGTGGGCACCTTCTTGGAAGGATCGCGCGCGTCGGGTGCCATATCCTCTTCGCGCTGGTTCACCGGCTGCCACTGCTGCGCGCCTGCGGGTGAACGGACCAGTTCGTAATCATAATCCAGCAGCAGGCGGAAATAGTTGCCGCTCCACTGCGTGGGGGTGTTGGTCCACGCGCCTTCAAGGCCCGAAGTGGTGATGTGGCCGCTTTCGATCTGCCCCGCATCTGTGGCCCAGCCGAAGCCCTGCAAGGCCAACGTCTCGCTTTCAGGAGCGCCCGAAAGCTGATCGGCGGGAACCGCGCCATGCGCCTTGCCGAAGGCGTGCCCGCCCGCGGTAAGCGCCACGGTCTCTTCATCGTTCATCGCCATCCGGCTGAAGGTTTCGCGCATGTCGCGCGCCGATTGCAGCGGATCGGGATTGCCGCCCGGGCCTTCCGGGTTGACGTAGATGAGGCCCATCTGGATCGCCGCCAGCGGGTTTTCCAGCGCCTTGCCCTCATCGGGGATGATGCGCGTTTCCACGCCCTGATCGACCCATAGCTCCTCGCTGCCCCAATAGACCGTTTCCGGCTCGAACACGTCCTTGCGTCCGCCGCCGAAGCCGAACACCGGCCCGCCCATGCTTTCGATGGCGACATTGCCCGCCAGGATCAGCAGATCGGCCCAGCTGATGTGCTGGCCGTATTTCTGCTTGATCGGCCACAGCAGGCGGCGCGCCTTGTCCAGATTGCCGTTGTCCGGCCAGGAATTGAGCGGGGCAAAGCGCTGCTGGCCCTCGCCCGCGCCGCCGCGCCCGT
>JBGSLI010000058.1:0-7374 GCA_041740775.1 Alteraurantiacibacter sp.
ACGCGCTGATGGCGAGCCGCGAACGGATCGGCCCGGTCAATCTGGTGGCGGCGGACGAACTGGCCAGGATGGAGGCCGAACACGGCGCGAGCGCGGCGGAACAGGCCGAACTGGCAGAGGCGGTCCACCGGCTGCGCGGTTCGATCGGCAATTTGAACCGCGAGGGGCGTGAACGGCTGCGCGCGGCGTTCGAGGAGGTGGACGGGCATTTCCGGCGGCTGTTCACCCGCCTGTTCGAAGGCGGGCAGGCGCATCTGGCGCTAGTCGATTCGGATGATCCGCTGGAGGCAGGGCTGGAGATTTACGCGCAACCGCCGGGCAAGCGCCTGCAATCGCTCAGCCTGCTGTCGGGCGGCGAGCAGGCCCTGACCGCAACCGCGCTGATCTTTGCGCTGTTCCTGACCAATCCGGCCCCCATCTGCGTGCTCGATGAAGTCGATGCGCCGCTGGACGATGCCAATATCGAACGCTTCTGCGACCTGCTCGATTCGATGGTGCGCGAAACCAGCACCCGCTACCTCATCGTCACCCACAACGCTGTCACCATGAGCCGGATGCACCGTTTGTTCGGCGTAACGATGGTGGAAAAGGGCATCTCGCGGCTGGTGAGCGTGGACCTGGGCGAGGCCGAGGCGCTGGCGGCGGAGTGAGACGTTTGGTTGCCTTGGCTTCACCCATTACCCTCGCCGCTTGCGGAATTGCCGAACAGCCAGATTGGATTGAAACGGTTGCAGCGTACGGCATAGAAACCAGTTCGAAGAGCGAACGCGATGATCTTCTGGCAGTCCTCAATCAAGTCGCAGAAGAGCACGGGCATCACTTGGATTCCGCGTCTGAGGAAACACTTGAGGAGGTATATGAGTTGACCATCAACGCATGTGTCTGGAAGGGCCAAGAGGATGACGAAACGCTCGCCTGTGCGATGGATTCAGAAGATCGACCCGGTCTGGTTTATCTGACCTTTAACAAAGGAACTGATCCAGTCGGCAACGATGCATTTCGAAGTGCAGCAACCGCCGCTTTGGAAGGTCGTTTTGGTCGGATGAGATCAATTCCGGTCATGCCGAATGGTGCGCTACCGCTCGCACGCGATCTAGCTTTCGACGGCGAGAAATACTCAGTCTCAGAGGAAGACTTCCGGAAGTACAAAGAGGACGTTGGAGTCGTCAAATTAATCCAGCCAGGTATGCTGCCCTGATCCTTTCAGCTACAGTATTCCGGCGCGATCAACAGCAACCAAACCGCGCATCAACGCTGGCAGGGCTTGCCCTGATATTCCGTCCGGTGAAGCTGCCACGCCGTGCCATCCCAGCGGATGACGGGGAAGCAGAAGCCGGGGCCGCCCACCTGGATGTCGGGCCAGCCTTCGGCGCCGCGGGTTTCGAGAAAGCGCGGGATGCCGCCGCGTTCGTCAAGCACGCGCCATTCGCCCGCCGGGGTCTGCGACACCAGCGTATAGCCCAGCCCCGCCATGCCGAAACAATAGGTGCTGCCCTCGCTGACAATCGCATCGGCATTGCCGTCGCCGTTGAAATCGCCCTGCTGCATGATGGCGCCGGGTTCGTAACTCGGCGTGCCGGGATCGCCGCATTTGCGCCAATTGCCGCCTTCCTGCACAAATCCCGCCGCGCGGAAGATCTCATCTTCGGATATGGCTTGCGTACCATTTGCTGAGCCGGATGCCTCTGCATCCACCGGCGCGGCCTCTTGCGAGCAGGCGGCTTGCGGCATGGCGATGATGGCGAGCAGGGCAAATCGGGCGAGCATTGCGAAAATCCCCTTGCAATGATGCAGCGAGATTACGCGCGGCACCGTCAGCTGGCAATGCCGAACCGCAAGCGGGCCCCGCGCCTAATCGAGAACGGCTCTGGGCCCCGGCCCCTTCAGCCCCAGCTTGTCATCCTTGTTGTAAAGCTGGCACTTGGTCAGGCTGAGACAGCCGCAGCCGATGCATTGATCGAGCTGGTTGCGGGTGCGGTTAAGAAGGGTGATCCGCTCGTCGATCGCGGCGCGCATCGATCGGCTGATCCGTTGCCAGTCGGCCAGCGTCGGATTGCGGCCATGCGGCAGGCCCGCCAGCTGTTTTTCGATTTCGGCCAACCCCAGCCCCAGTCTCTGCGCGATCAGGATGAAGCTGACCCGCCGGATATCGCCGCGCAGGAAGCGCCGCTGGTTGCCGCCGGTGCGGACGGGATCAAGCAGGCCCTTTTCCTCGTAAAAGCGCAGCGCCGAAACCGCCACGCCGGTGCGCCCTGACAGCTCACCAATAGTGACGAAGCGCGCCTGGGTCATGCTCCCAATTTTTCCACTGCCAATCCCCTGCTTGCCAACAATTTATCCGAAAATGCTTGACCTCAACTTAGCTTGAGGTTGCACAAGAGGCAAGCGCAATGATTCGACCATATGTTCTGCGCCAAGAAAACGTGATACAAAACAGGAGTTTGGAATGGGAAATTCAGGAACCATCGAACACGCGAATCTCTCGGTGACGCAGATCGACCGGTTGGCGGGCCTGCTGTGCGAAATGCTCGGCTGGCGCATCCGCTGGCGCGGCCCGCATCATCTGGGCGGGGAAACCGCACATGTCGGATCGGCCGATTGCTACGTCTCGCTCTATTCGCGCGAGGATGTGGCGGGCGATTTCGCCAAGGGCCAGCCGTTCAATCATCTGGGACTGCAAGTGCGCGATCTCGACGCAGCCGAAACGGTGGTGAAGGCGCATGGCCTCACCCCGTTCAGCCACGGCACCTACCAACCCGGTCCGCGCACCTTCTATTTCCTCGACTGGGACGGAATCGAATTCGAAGTGGTCAGCTATGCCTGAGCCTGCGTCTCTTCCTTGGCGGTGCACGGGCCTTCGCCCTGTCCGGTTATCCGAAGCCGAGAGACATAAATTCGCCACACTCTGGGATAATTTCCGGCTTGGGATACTGAGGATAATCAGCGTATTGAGGATCTTTGCGCGTTCATGATGGAGCGATGTGGATGGAAATTTTGCTTTTGGTGGTCTTTTTCTGGCTCATTATGGGTGCGATCGCTGCATCGATCATGTCAAGCAAGGGACGCAGCGGATGCGCCGGTTTTGCCCTCGGTTTTATACTAGGCCCAATCGGCGTAATCATTGCTCTCCTTTTTTCCAAAGATCATCATGAACTTGAAAAGCAGAATCCAACGTCACACAAGACCTGCCCGCACTGTGCAGAATCTATAAAGCCAGAAGCAAAAATTTGTCGTTTTTGTGGAAATAGTGTCGTTCCTGATCAGGACCTACCGAGCTAAGATCAAAGGTATCTGTCTGCCCTTGCTGGATTTCAGCCCGCGTTGGGCGCCCCGGATATGTGTCCGGGGCGCCCGGACGCCGGAAAATCCACGGAGCGACCCGAAATTTCACCAGCGCCACGCCTGCGCCAATATGCGCTGGCGATCGGCGCGTCATGTCACGCAATCGCTTGAGTCTTGACAATTTTTCAACCGTTGCGCCGCAACGTTGCAGTTCCCCGGCGAACGGCCGGATCACGATTGCCCCTGTTCGTGCGCGCGTGCGCGGCGGGCCAGCCTTTCCAGTTCCTCGCTGGCAATCAAACCCAGCGCATAGGCGCGCACGCAGGCCGCGGTCCGGTCTGTCACATCCAGCTTGGCGAAGATGCGCCGGACATAGGCATCGATGGTCGAGCGCGATACGCCCAGGATCGCCGCCATATCGGGATTGCTCTTGCCCCGGCACATCCACCCCAGCACTTCGAGTTCGCGGTTGGAGAGCGGCGGCATGTCCAGATCATCGCGCACGATCTGGCAATACCGCTGGAACATGATCTGCCCGATCTGGTGGACGGCGAACATTATCCGCTCATCCGGCGGCGCATCGTGGGTCCATGCCGCGCCGAGAAAGCCCGATCGCGCCTGCGGTCCGTAACAGGCCACCCCGATCCCACGTGCGAGGCCATATTGCCCGGCAATTTCCAGATAGTGCCGTTGCTGCCGGGTCAGCGCCCCTGTATCCAGATCATCCGGCCAGAAAAAGGCGTTGCTGTATTCGAGCGAAAGCGAAGGCAAGGGGTCAACCAGATAGAGCCGCGCGCGGTAATGGCGTTCCCATACGCGCGGCAGGCTGTGATTGGTGAGCAGCCTCCCCACCCGCATGTCGCGCGTCAGCGGGGCAATGAAATAGGCGGACTTTATCCCGCACAGCGCGAGCGCGCGCATCGCCGCCTCACGCAGCGGGATCACCTCTGCTGCATCCCGGATCGCACCGAGAGCCCGGATCAGGTCATTGTCGTCAACCGGCATCGGCGATCCATCCAATTTGATCTCGATGCGACCCGCGTTGCACGCTCGTCAGCGCATAATTCCAACTGCGCGCGAGACGCTATCGTGACACGCTTGCCAGCAAACGGCAAATCCGCCCGGCAAGCCTCACATATGCAAGCCGAATCAGGGCTGCGAAAGCGCGCGAATCACCCCTTCAGAGGCGCGACGTGGCGATCGACCACGATCGCCGCCGCCGATATCAGCAGCGCTGCCGCCGCCAGCACGCCGAAGAACGGCCAGGTGCTGTTTCCGCCGAAATCGAGCAGCGCGCCGCCGAAGCCGGTGGCCGAAATGGTGCCCACCCGGCTCATCAATATGCCCAGCCCCATTCCCGCTGCGCGGCACGCCTGCGGATAACCGAAGGCCATTATCACATACATCGCGGCGATGGCGGCGCTGAAGGCGGAACCCGAAAGCCCCACCAGCCAGATCACCATGGTCCGCTGCCCGGCATCGGGCGCGGGCGGCAGGCCTTCTACCGTCCAGCCGATGGCGAGCATCCACACCACCAGGATCGCGCTCAGCGATGCCATCACCACTCGCGAACCGAAGCGGCGCACCAGCAGGCCCACCACGATCGAACCGGCCATCGAACTGATGCCTGCGATCCAGATCGCGAAACTCGCCTCCTCGAAGCTGAAACTGGCTGAGGTGAGGAAGGTCGTGCCCCAGCTGAGGATGCCGTAGGCCACCAGCGTGGCGGCGGCGAAGGCCAGCGAAATGCCGATGTTGAGCCGCCAGATGCTGTGGTGCATCAATCCGATCACCGGGCCACCTGCCGTTTCCAGCGCGTCGCGCTCCACCTCCAGATCAACCTCTTCGTCCAGCACCAGCCTGGCGTTGGCCTGCGCCTTTTCCTTGTCCCCGCGCGCCATCAGGAAGGATGGGCTGTCGCGCAGCACCAGCAGGTTGGCGATCACCACGGTGAAGGTGGCCACGCCGATGATGAGGAAAGTCCCGTTCCAGCCATGCGCGCGTTCCAGTCCGGGCACGAACCAGGCGACGATAGAACCGCCCAGCGGCGTGCCCACCGCCAGCGTGCTCACCGCCACCGGTCGCCAGCGCACGGGCAGCCATTCGTTCGCCATCGACAGCGCATTGGCATAGGCGGCACCGAAGCCCAGCCCGCTCACCAGCCGCCAGAAGGCCAGATCCCACACTTCGCCCGCGGTGGAAGCGCCCACGGTGGCAAGCGAGAAGATGATCGAGGCGATCACCAGCGTCCAGCGTCGCCCGATCCTGTCGCCCATCAACCCGCCGGCAAACGCTCCAACGCCAAAGCCAACCAGCGCCGCGCTGTTGGCTATGCCGAAGGTGGAACGGGTAATGCCGAAAGCTTCGATCACCTTGGGGGCAAGGATGCCGAGCAATTGCAGGTCCATTCCTTCGGCAACCAGCACCAGCATGCAGGTGGCAACGATCAGCCATTGCAGCGGCCTTGTGCGCTGCGCGTCCATTGCCGCGGTAAATGTGGTGGCCATGCAACCCCTCTCCCTTGGCCGCGCACCATGCCAGCGGCTGCCCGAATGTCACGAACAAAGCGGAAGCTCGGCGCTTGATTGGCGGTGCCTGGCCTGCCAGCCTGCGCGCAGCACCGATTCCGGGAGAACCACGCCATGTCCTTTTCGCTTTACGAAGCCATCATTCCCTCGATGATCCAGCAGCTTGTCGCCGGGCAGGGCTGGATTGAAAAATGCCGGGATTGCGGCACGGCGGAGGAGGATCTGGCCGATGCCAGGCTGATCGAGGATATGCTGCCCTTCGCCTATCAGATCAAAAGCATGGTAGTGCATTCGGTTGGCGCGATCGAAGGCGTGCGCAAGGGCGAGTTTTCCCCCGACATGAGCGAACCGCCGCGTGCGCTGGAAGCGATGCGGCTGAACCTGGGCGCGGCGGAAAACACCCTGCGCGCGCTGTCAAAGGGCGAAGTGGACAGCTTCATCGGCGGCGAAACGCGCTTCACCTTCGCGCCCAAGGGCGTCGATATGCCCTTTGCCAGCGAGGATTTCCTGCTCAGCTTCAGCCTGCCGCAATTCTACTTCCACGCCAGCATCGCCTATGGCCTGTTGCGCGCGCGCGGGCTGCATCTGGGCAAGCGGGATTTCATGGGGCCGATGCGGGTGAAGCAGGGGTTAGATTCTAGGCTCAGGACCTGAGCCTAGCGCACCCGCCGCGCGAACCAGATGGTGTGGTGCGGGCCCTTGTTGTTGGGGCGGGCGCGGACCCGCTGCACATCTACTTCCAGCCCGGAATCCTTCAGCCGACCGGTGAATTTGTGATCGGGCGCGGCAGACCAGATCGCCAGCACTCCGCCCACATTCAGCGCATCGCGCATCCGGGCGATGCCGGTGCGCGTGTAAAGCCGTTCGTTGCCCTCGCGCACGATCCCGTCGGGGCCGTTGTCGACATCCATCAGGATCGCATCATATCCGGGCGTGGTGCCGTCCACCGCATCATCCACCAGCGCAGCGACATCGGCGATGATGATTTGCCCGCGCGGATCCGAAAGGCTGGTGCCGGTCAGGTCCGCCAGCGGGCCATTTGCCCAGTCGAGGATTTCGGGCACCACTTCGGCCACCACCACGCGGCCTTCATGCGGCAGCGCGGCCAATGCGGCGCGGAAGGTAAACCCCATGCCATAGCCGCCGATCAGCACGCGCGGAGCGGCGCATTCCAGCCGTTCCAGCGTCAGCTGCGCCAGCTGTTCCTCGCTGAACTGCATCCGCGTGCCCATTAGTTCGTCACGCCCCAGCATGATGATGAAATCGCGCCCGTGGCTGACCAGCGTCAGCGTTTCCCCGCCGGGGATTTGCGCTGTGGCAATGGATTCGCGTGGCAGCATGGTGTGTCTCCCAAATGCAAGGGGCCGCGATTGCTCGCGGCCCCTTTTTTATGCGATCTCCCGCGAAGGCGGGATGCTCCGGCAAACCTTGCGAGGCCGCTGGAGATCCCCGCCTGCGCGGGGACTCACAACTTCTTCTAGTCGTCCTTCAGGAAGGCGGGCATATGATCGGGGCCGGCGCTCTGGCCGTCCCGGTCGCCGCCGCCTTCACGGCGCGGGCCGCG
>JBGSLI010000059.1:0-22083 GCA_041740775.1 Alteraurantiacibacter sp.
CCGGATGCAAAACTCCCAGAAACCGGGTTTTTTGCCCCGGATTCGCCGCCCCTGCAACACGCCCAGCGGCGGGGTGAGGCTGTGCAGTTCGGGCATGCCATTGGCGCGCGGACCCTGGAAGCGCACCACCACCACCACGTCGCGGTCAAGCTCGCCTGCCTTGAAGGCTTCGGCCACCGCCTTCTGCGTCTGGAACACGCGGCACGGGGCCTCGATCGTCCAGCGTTCCTTGTCTACCGACGATGATTTGAAGCAGGCGCGGCCCAGATTGCCGGTGACCAGCCGCATCCCGCCATCGGGCTGGAACGGCGCTGTGGCGGTTCGCAGCATTTCCTCATCGCCAGATGGCCCGACATCGCGCCACACCAGCGCCTCTCCATCAAGCCCCGGCTCCTGCGCATATTCGCCCATGCCGCGCGTGCTGCCCACGCCGATCACATCGCCATGCGCCAGCCCCGCATCGACCAGTTCGCGCACCACAAAGCCCATGCCGCCCGCGTCGTGAAAATGGTTCACATCGCCCGCGCCATTGGGATAGACGCGCGCCAGCAGCGGCACCGCGCCGGAAAGTTCGGCCAGATCGGTCCAGTCCACCTGCACGCCTGCCGCGCGGGCAAAGGCGGGAATGTGGATCGCGTGATTGGTGGAACCGCCGGTGGCCAGCAGGCCGACCATGGCGTTGACCACCGCCTTTTCATCCACGCAATGGCCCAGCGGTCGATAATCATTGCCGTCCGCCGTCAGCGCGGCAACGCGCTGCACCGCCTCCCGGTCCAGCGCCTGGCGCAGCTTTGTGCCCGGCTGCACGAAGGCCGCGCCGGGGATGTGCAGCCCCATCATTTCCATCATCATCTGGTTGGAATTGGCGGTGCCGTAAAAGGTGCAGGTGCCCGGCGAGTGATAGCTGCCAAGTTCGCTGTCGAGCAGTTCGGCGCGCGTTGCCTTGCCTTCGGCATAGAGCTGGCGGACGCGCTGCTTTTCCTTGTTGGAAACGCCCGACGGCATCGGCCCGCTGGGCACGAAGACCGCGGGCAGATGGCCGAACCGCAGCGCGCCGATCAGCAGGCCGGGCACGATCTTGTCGCAGATGCCCAGCAACAGCATCCCGTCATACATGGCATGGCTGAGCGCGATGCCGGTGGCCATGGCGATGGCATCGCGGCTGAACAGGCTGAGCTCCATGCCCGCCTCGCCCTGCGTCACCCCGTCGCACATCGCCGGAGTGCCGCCCGCCACCTGCGCGGTGGCACCCACTTCGCGGGCGTAGATCTTAAGCCGTTCGGGATAGCGGCCATAGGGCTGGTGGGCGCTGAGCATGTCATTGTAGGCGGTGACAACGCCGATATTCGGCCCGCGATTGGCCTTCAGCGCCGCCTGATCTTCCTCCGCCCCGGCAAAGGCATGGGCGAGGTTCGAACAGCTGACCTGGCTGCGGTCGGGCCGGTTTTCCGCTTCGCGCGCGATCAGCGCCAGATAGGCGGCGCGGCTCGGCTTCGATTTTTCGATAATGCGATCGGTGACGCGGGCGATGGTGGGGTTCAGATTACTCATGCCAGCTCACTCCGTCGCGTTCGGCCAATGCAATCGCCGCAGACGGCCCCCAGCTACCGGCACTGTAGGGCTTCACCTGCTTGCCCTCGGCTTCCCAGGTGGCGCGGATATCGTCTACCCAGCGCCATTGCGCCTCGACCTCGTCGCGGCGCACGAACAGCGTCTGGTGTCCTCCGATCAGATCGAGCAGCAGCCGTTCATAGGCGATCCGCTTGTGCTTGCCGGTGAAGGCATCGGGCATGGCGATGTTGAGCGGCAGTTCGCGCAAACTTATCCCCTCATGCTCGATGCCGGGCACCTTGGACATCATCGACAGGGTGATGTTCTCTTCGGGCTGGATGCCGATTACCAGCCGGTTGGGCTTCAGCCGTGCGCCGGGAAAGATCGAATGCGGCACGCAGGCAAACTGCACCACGATTTCGGTCACCCGTTCGGGCAGGCGCTTGCCCGTGCGCAGATAGAAGGGCACGCCCTTCCAGCGCCAGTTGTCGATATGCGTCTTCAGCGCCACAAAGGTTTCGGTATTGCTGTCGCGCCCCAATTCCTCGTCATAGCCTGGAACGATGGCACCGGTCGACGCGCCGCCGCGATATTGCCCGGTCACGCTTTCGTCCGGCGCAACCTTGCGCAGCGCGCGCAGCACCTTCACCTTTTCGTCGCGCACAGCGCCGGCATCGAAGCTGCTGGGCGGTTCCATCGCTACCAGCGCCAGCAATTGCAGCATGTGGTTCTGCACCATGTCGCGCAGCGCGCCCGCGCCTTCGTAAAAATCGGCGCGCCCTTCGAGCCCCACCGTTTCGGCCACGGTAATCTGCACGTGATCGATATGCTGCGCGTTCCACAATGGTTCGAACAATATGTTGGCAAAGCGCAGCGCGATCAGGTTCTGCACCGTTTCCTTGCCCAGATAATGATCGATGCGGAAAATCCGCCCCTCATCGAAGGCTGCGGCCACAGCATCGTTGATGGCGCAGGAGGTGGTCAGATCGGTTCCTAGCGGTTTCTCCAGACAGATGCGCGAATTGTTCCCCGCCAGCCCGTGATCGGCCAGCCCCTTGATCGTGGCTTCGAACAGGTTGGGCGCGGTGGACAGGAAAATTGCCACCTGGCGATTCCCATTGTCACTCGGGCCCACCTTGGCCGCCAGCTCTTCAAAACCGTCGGGCGTGGTGACATCGAGCTGGCTGTAGCTGAGGCGGTTGAGGAAATCGGCCATCCCGCCGCGCCGGTGCGCGGGCAGGTGTTTTTCGATCGCCGCGCGCGCGAAATTGCGGAATTCATGGTCGTTCAACGTGGATCGCGCGGTGCCCACGATGCGCAGGTCTTCCGCCAGCAGGCCTTCTGCCGCCAGCGCGCAGAGCGAGGGCAGCAACATGCGCTGCGAAAGATCGCCCGTCGCCCCGAACAGGATCAGCGTATCGGCCTTGGTCTGCATGGCGGCTCTCGTTTCCCTTTCATTCCTTTTGCACAGTTTGGCGTGCGATTAAAACCCGCGCCCTGTGCGGATCTGCTGGCGGCTGGTGCCTATGCTACTTCGCGCACGTCCACGCTGCTGCCGTCAAAGCGGGTATAGCCGAAACTGGTCATGAAGCTGACATCGGCCGCATCGCGTCCGATGCCGATCTTCACCGTGCTGGCCGGATCGGCCATGCCGGTGGGATCGACGATCTGCCACGATCCGCCACCCGGATTGGCCGGATCGGCGAGGAACACTTCGGCCACGGCGTGAAAATCGGGCGGCGATACACCGGGCGCATAGCAGCTGACATAGCGCGCCGGGATGGTTGAGGCGCGGGCGAAACAGATCATCACATGGGCAAAATCGCGGCAGATCCCGCGCCGTTCCACGAAAGTGTCGAGCGCGGTGGTGGCGGTATCCGAAGCGCCGGGGGCGTAGGTGAAATTGTCGGCGATCCAGTCGCGCATGGCGACGATCTTGGCGCCGCCTGCAAAATTGCCGAATGTATCCGCCACAAAGTTCTGCATACGGTCGGCCTGACAGTAGCGCGAATCGAATACGTATTCCACCGCCTCTCCCGGCAGATCGTGCGGATCGAGCTGCGCAAGACCGGCCAGATCGTGAACCTTGCGCTGCACATCCACAGTGGCGGTGTAATCGACCCGGTAATCGCCCTGCGCCCGCACCCACACGCGTTTCCCCACGCTGCCTTGCGCAGGAATGCTGGCAATGTGCATCGCCTTGGTCAGCCAGGTATCGGTTTCGAGGATCACCTGTTCGGGAAGCGCCGCGGCCTGGAACTGCAACAGCAGATCGGTCGGCTGATCGATGTGGAACGAAAAACTGCTGGTGATGGCGATGGTCATGAAGGGCTCAACGGCTGGCGATACGGCGGGTTTCGCCTTAGCAGGGCCTAGCACGCGAGGGGGCGCTGCAACAGGCTGCAACAGGTTGCAACAGGTTGATGAAAACTGGTGAGAAAAGAAAGCTTGTGCGCGCGCGGCCTGCGAGTAGTCTCATGTGCAACGACAGGGAGTTTTTCTGCATGGTATCCTTGAGAGCGGCGGTCCTTGCCGCCACCGCGCTCGGCGCGATTGTGGCTGCGCCCGCTTCCGCGCAAGATCAGCCCATCGCCTTTACCGGTGCGACCATTCACACGATGGTCGGCCAGGGCGGCACCGGCACTCTCGAACATGCCACGCTGGTGGTGCAGGGCGGGCGGATCATCGCCGTGGGGGCGAATGTCGCCATTCCCGCCGGGGCCGAAGTCCGCGATGCCAGCGGCATGGTCATCATGCCCGGCATCGTCGATACCCATTCGCATATCGGGCAGGTGTCGGGCGCGGACAGTTCGGGCGCGATTCAGCCGGACGTGCGCGCGCTCGATTCGATCAATGTGCGTGACAGTTCGATTGCCCGCGCGCGGTCGGGCGGGGTGACGACGGTGAATATCATGCCCGGCTCCGGCTACCTGATGAGCGGGCAGACCTTTTACATGCACCTCGTCGATGCCAACCGGATCGAGGATTACGCCTTTCTCGATGCCGATGGCGACATGATCGGCGGCATGAAAATGGCCAATGGCACCAATCCCCTGCGCGAAACGCCGGGCTTCCCCGGCACCCGTGCGCGGTCGGCGGCGATGGTGCGTTCGCACTTCGTGGCAGCGCAGGAATATTGCGGCGGCGAGCGTTCGCCGCGTGACATCGGCATGGATGCCATGTGCGAAGTTCTCGCCGGGGAGCGGCTGGTCCATTTCCACACCCATCGATCCGACGACATCATGACCGCGCTGCGCCTGCGCCGCGAATTCGGCTTCGACATGCTGATCCAGCACGGGATCGAAAGCGGGCGAGTGGCGCAGGAAATCGCTGCCGAGGGCGTGCCCGTCTCGGCCATCCTGGTGGACAGCCCCGGCGGCAAGCTGGAAGCGGTCGAAGCCAATCTGGAAACCGCCGCCACGCTGGAAGCGGCAGGCGTCTTCGTCTCGCTGCATTCGGATGATAACATCATCGACAGCCGCCTGATGTTCCGGCAGGCGGGCCTGGCGGTGCGCGGCGGAATGAGCCGCGATGGCGCCTTGCGCGCGCTCACCATCAATGGCGCGGTGCAGCTGGGGCTGGACGACCGTGTGGGCAGCCTTGAGGAAGGCAAATACGCCGATTTCCTGATCCTCACCGGCGATCCGCTGTCGGTCTACACCGATATTGCCGAAACCTGGGTGCTGGGCGAACTGCTTTACGATGCCGACGATCCGGCAGACCTGATCCACGCCACCGGCGGCTATGGCGCGGGCAATCCGCAGACCAATACCCACGTCCTCGAACGGGAAGTGCACATGCAGGAGGATGTCCATTGAGGATCCTGGTGAAGGCCCTCGCCGGCTCGCTCGCAGTCGCGCTGCTTTCCTCCACCGCCATGGCGCAGGATGTCGCGGTTCGCGGAGAACAGCTGTGGACGATGGGGCCGCAGGGCGTGATCGCCGATGGGGTGGTGGTGATCGAAGGCGGGCGGATCGTGGCGGTCGGCCCGTCGGCGAGCACACCGATACCGGCGGGCATGGAAGTGCTGACCGCCCCGGTGGTCACTCCCGGCCTGATCGACGCGCATTCAACCGTCGGGCTGACCGGCTATCTCAACCAGCCCGACGATCAGGACCAGCTGGACGAAAGCGCGCCGATGCAGCCGCAGTTGCGCGCCATCGATGCCTACAACCCGCATGACCGGTTGGTGCAATGGGTGCGCGAACTGGGCGTGACCACGCTGCACACCGGGCATGGCCCCGGCGCGCTCGTTTCCGGCCAGACGATGGTGGTCAAGACGCGCGGCAACACCGTGGAAGCCGCGCTGGTGGAAGATGGCACGATGATTGCCACCAATCTGGGCGCATGGGCGCTCGATCAGGACAGTTCGCCGGGCACGCGCGCCAAACAGATGGCGATGCTGCGGCTGGCGCTGCTCGATGCGCAGTGCACCGGAGACGCACACGACGATGACGCTGATGAACCGGAGGGCGGCGGTCGCGATCTGGTGCGCGAGGCGTTCCAGTCGGTCATTCGCGGCGAAGCCCCGCTGATGATCACCGCCAACCGGATGCAGGACATGCAGAGCGCGCTGCGGCTGGCGGAGGAATTCGGCATTACCGTGATGCTCGATGGCGCGGCCGACGCGCATCTGATGCTGGACGAATTGCGCGAAGCGGGCGTTTCGGTGATCCTTCACCCGACCATGGCGCGCAACGATGGCGAGCTGGAAAACGCCGCCTTCACCACCGCCGCCATGCTGGCCGAGGCGGGGGTGCCGTTCGCGCTGCAATCGGGATATGAATCCTATGTGCCCAAGACCCGCGTGGTCCTGTGGGAAGCGGGCTTTGCGGCGGGCAATGGCCTCGCGCCCGAAGATGCGCTGGCCAGCATTACCATCGACGCCGCCCGGATCATCGGCATGGCGGAACGCATTGGTTCGCTTGAAGTGGGCAAGGACGGCGACGTGGCGATGTTCGACGGTGATCCGTTCGAATATGCCAGCCATGTTACCGGCGTAGTGATCGAAGGGGCCGTGGTGAGCCGCGCGGTGCGGTAACCCCGGGTTCGGACTTTCCAGCACCCGATTCAGCACGGTTCCAGTGGATAGCATCGCGCCCCGCAGGATGCCCCCGGCTGCGTTGTTTGGCGAACGGCTTCAGTGGTCGGCAATCGCTCCGAACAGGTCATGCGCGTCGGCATCTTCGATCACCACATCGACAATATCGCCGATGGCCAGAGTGGCGGGCACATTGCGCAGATAGACCGCGCCGTCGATCTCGGGTGCATCGGCCTGGCTGCGCCCCGTCGCGCCGATATCGCCATCCTCGTCCGGCGCGCCCACTTCGTCGATGATGACGGGCAGCGTGCGGCCGACCTTGGCGGCGAGCTTTTCGGCGCTGATCCGTTCGGTCACCGCCATCAGCCGCGCATAACGCTCTTCCTTCACGCCTTCGGGCACCGGATCGGGCAGGGCATTTGCCGCCGCGCCTGCCACCGGTTCGAAGCGGAAGGCCCCCACGCGATCGAGCTGGGCTTCCTCCAGCCAATCGAGCAGATAGGCAAAATCCGCCTCGGTCTCGCCCGGAAAGCCGACCACGAAGCTGGAACGGATGGTGAGATCGGGCACCATGGCGCGCCATTGGCGGATGCGTTCGAGCACCCTTGCCTCGTTCGCCGGACGCTTCATCGCCTTCAGCACGCTGGGTGCGGCGTGCTGGAAGGGAATGTCGAGATAGGGAGTCAGTAGCCCCTCTGCCATCAGCGGGATCACCGCATCGACATGCGGATAGGGATAGACATAATGCAGCCGCACCCACGGGGTCTGGCCGTCCGGCGTGCGCAGGCCGCCCAGTTCGCGCGCCAGATCGGTCATATGCGCGCGCACTTCGCGGCCTTTCCACAGGCGGCTATCATGGCGCGTGTCGACGCCGTATGCCGATGTGTCCTGGCTGATTACCAGCAGTTCCCTGGTGCCCGCCGCCACCAGCTTTTCCGCCTCGCGCAGGCAGGCATCGATCCTGCGGCTGGCGAGCTTGCCGCGCAATTGCGGGATGATGCAGAAGGCGCAGGAATGGTTGCAGCCTTCGGAAATCTTGAGATAGCTGTAATGGCGCGGGGTCAGCTTTATTCCCGCATCATCGGGCTGGGGCACCAGATCGATGAACGGCCCCTGCGATGGCGGCGCGGCTTCGTGCACCGCCTGCACCACATCTTCATACTGGTGCGCGCCGGTGATCGCCAGCACCTGCGGAAAGCGCGCGCGGATCAGTTCGGCTTCTTCGCCCATGCAGCCGGTCACGATCACCCGGCCATTTTCGGCAATCGCTTCGCCGATGGCATCGAGGCTTTCTTCCTTGGCGCTGTCGAGAAAGCCGCAGGTGTTGACCAGCACCACGTCGGCCCCGGCGTAATCGGGGCTCATGGCATAGCCGTCGGCGCGCAGCCTTGTAAGGATGCGTTCGGAATCGACCAGCGCCTTGGGACAGCCGAGGCTGACCATGCCCACACGCTTCTGATCTGGGATTTGCGATGCCATGATGCGCGCGCCCCTACACCTGCTGCGCCCTTTGGGCTAGAGGGGGTGTAGGGACGATTTTGAGGAGGGATACATCATGGGCGAGATCAATCTGCTGGCGGTGTTTCTGGCGGCGCTGGCGTTCTTTGTGCTGGGGGCGCTGTGGTATGGGGTTCTGTTCGGCAAGCCGTGGCGGGCGATGGTGGGCATTACCGACGAGATGATGCAAGCCGGGCCGCAACCGGGGCAGAACCCGACCTGGCTGATCATGGGGCTGGCCTTCGCCTTCGAACTGCTGATCGCGCTGATGCTGGCGCACCAATATGCAATGACCAACCCTTCCGACCGGGCAAAGATGATGATCGCGGTGGGATATGGCGCGCTGCTGATGGCCCCGGCGCTGGGGATCAACTATCTGTTCCAGATGCGTCCGGGCAAGCTGTTTGCCATCGATGCCGGCCATTTCGTGGTGGGCATGGCGCTGATGGGCGCGGTGTTCGTTGCTTTCGATTAGGTCCTGCGCTCAGGTGCCCATGGCGGTGTTGGCGAGATCGCTTTCGCTCGGCTCGGTGGGCAGGATTTCGACGATGATGTCGCCTATCTGGAGCGCTTTCGTCTCGGCTTCCCAGAACCCGCAGGCGGCCCCGTTGCGATAGATCCTGAGGCCGCGTCCGCCGCTGGCAAGATCGTTGAGCGATCTGCCCACTTCTTCGGGCAGAACTTCGCGTTCCACCAATTGCACCCGCCCGGTCACCGATGCCAGATCGGACATGTATTCGGCAATATGCGCCCCGCGCGCGCTGCCCGCCAGCAGCAGGCCGGTAAAGCGCACCGGATTGATGACATTGTCTGCGCCCGCCTGCCGCGCCAGCAGTTCGTTATCCGCCGCGCGCACCACCACGCTGATCGGCACATTGGGCGCCAGATGGCGCACCGTCAGCACGATCAGGATAGAGCTGTCGTCGCGCCCGGCGGAAACCAGCACCGTCTGCGCCTGCTTGATCCGCACCGCTTCGAGGCTTTCATCGCGCGAGGCGTCGCCCTGAATCACATTGCAGCCCAGCGCCTCGGCCTTTTCCAGCCGTTCGGCGCTCGGGTCCATCACCACGATCGAGGTGGGATCGGTGCCGCGTTCGATAAGTTCGCACACGGCTTCGGATCCGGAAACGCCGAAGCCCAGCACCACGATGTGGCCGGAAAGCTTTTCCTGAATGCGGGCCATGTGCCATTTCTCCCAACTGCGCTTGATGACAAAACTGTAGGCGGCGCCCACGAAGATGAAGATCACCGCCACGCGCACCGGGGTGACGACAATCGCCTCGATCATCCGCGCGCGATCGGTGACCGGGGCGATATCGCCGAAACCGGTGGTGGTGACCGAGATCATGGTGAAATAGATCACGTCGAGAAAGCTGATATGGCCATCGACATTGTCCACCAGACCGGCGCGATCCCACCAGTGGATCATGATGACGACAAACACCAGAAACAGCGCCAGCCCCATGCGCAGGCCCAGATCGCCCCACACCGGGATTTTCACCGCGCGGCGCAGCGGGGCAAGCGTGCTGTCGCCCTTGCGCCTTTTACCGGTGGTGTGCGTTCGCGCCATGTTTCAGCCCTCCCGCATCATCCGGCAAACCGTTCGGCCAGCGCGCCGATGGCCGAATGCTGGGTCATGTCCAGTTGCAGCGGCGTTACCGCGATAAACCCGTCTGCCACCGCTTCCAGATCGGTGCCGTGATCCAATGTGTGTTCGGCATCCTGCAGGCCGAACCAGAAATACGGCCGCCCGCGCGGATCGGCGCCTTCCACCAGCGAACCGCGATCGTAATCGTGGAACCCCTGCCGCGCCACCCGGATGCCGCGCACCTTTTCAGCGGGCAGCGCGGGAAAGTTCACATTGATGAGCGTGCGCTTTGCCATCGCCATATCGATCAGCGGCCGCAGCACCTGCGCGCCCCAGCCCTGCGTGGCGGAAAAGCTGGCGCCATTGTCACGAAAGGCCTGGCTCAGCGCGATCGCCGGAATCCCCGCCAGCGCGCCCTCGATGGCGGCCGAAATGGTGCCTGAATAGGTGATGTCGTCACCCAGATTCTCGCCCGCATTGACGCCTGAGATGACCAGATCGGGCTTGCGTTCGGCAAACAGCTTGCGCAGCGCCAGATTGACGCTGTCTGTCGGCGTGCCGGTGACGGAGAAGCGCCTTGGCCCGTGTTCACGCAGCCGCACCGGCATGTGCAGCGTGAGCGAATGGCCCGCGCCCGATTGTTCTTCCGCCGGGGCGCAGACCCACACATCATCGGACAATTGCGCCGCCAGTTCTTCCAGCACGCCGAGGCCGGGGGCGTGGATGCCGTCATCATTGGTGAGAAGGATTTTCATGACCAACTCCCCTCCCCATGGGGGAGGAGGTTGTCCACACAAGCGAGGGCGGACCACCCCCACCCGGTCTCCCCCTCAAGGGGGAGGAGAAGGGGGGCGTTATGCATGGGGAATCTCCAGCTTGGTGATCCCGCCCATATATCCGCGCAATGCGTCGGGCACGAGAACCGAACCATCCGCCTGCTGATAATTCTCCAGCACCGCCACCAGCGTGCGGCCCACGGCAAGGCCGGAACCGTTGAGGGTGTGGACGAATTCAGTCTTTTTCTCGCCCGCCACGCGATAGCGGGTGTTCATCCGGCGGGCCTGAAACGCGCCGGTGTTGGAACACGAACTGATTTCACGATAGGCGCCCTGTCCCGGCAGCCACACCTCAAGATCATAGGTCTTGCGCGCGCCAAAACCCATGTCGCCACTGCACAGCAGCAGCTTGCGATAGGGCAGATCGAGCCTTTCGAGGATCGTTTCCGCCGCGCGGGTCATCCGTTCGTGTTCGGCCTCGGAATCTTCGGGGCGAACGATGCTGACAAGCTCGCATTTTTCGAACTGGTGCTGGCGGATGAAGCCGCGCGTATCGCGCCCCGCCGCGCCCGCTTCGGAACGGAAGCACAGCGTGAGCGCGGTGAGGCGCAGGGGGAGGGCGGCCTCGTCGAGCAATTCGCCCATGACGCTGGCGGTAAGGCTGACTTCGCTGGTGGGGATGAGCCAGCGGCGCGAACCTCGCGCTATCGTCCCGTCGTCTAAGATTTTCGCAGCGAGTGCCTTGCGAGTTTCGGCGTTTGGCACGACGCCCGGTTCGAAAACCTCAATGAAATTGACTTCAATGCTTCTGCGCAGCCACTCACTCATTGCTTCTATAGACGTTTCGAAGCTGTCTCCCGCAAACTTCGGCAGTTTGTCAGTCCCATACATCGCCTCGTCACCCACCAGCACCGGCGGGTTGCATTCCTCGTAGCCGTGCTCGCGCGTCTGCACGTCGAGCATGAATTGCCCCAAAGCGCGGTGCAGGCGGGCCATGTCGCCGCGCAGGAAGGTGAAGCGCGCGCCGGAAAGCCGCGCGCCGGTTTCAAAATCCATCCCCAGTGCCGGGGCAAGGTCGGCGTGTTCCTTGGGAGTGAAGTCGAACACACGGGGCGTGCCCCACTCCTTTTTGACCTTGTTGTCTTCTTCGCCCGCACCGTCAGGCACATCGTCGGCGGGAAGATTTGGCAGAACGGCGAGCGCGCCTTCGAGATCAGAGCCCAGCGCCTTTTCGCGCTTTTCCCAGGCAGCAATAGTAGCCTTTATTTCGGCCATTTCAGCCTTTAGCGCTGCAAGGCGAGGATCTTCGACAGAGATTATGGGAGCCGATCTGGTGCCTTCCTCGATCTCCCTCATCTTTTGGGCAATTTTGCGGTTCGCCTCGCCCGTAAGAACTCCAATTTCTTTGGAGGCATCATTGCGGCGGCTCTGTGCGGCCTGCAATTGCGTGGTGAGCGCTCGGCGTTCCTCGTCCAGCGCCAGCAGGGCGGCGGATTGCGGCTCCATCCCGCGCCTTGCCAGCGCGGCATCGAACAGGGCGGGGTTTTCGCGGATAAATCGCAGGTCGTGCATGGGCGCGGCCTATGCCTGTTCCTGCCGCCAATTGTCCAGCGCCGCGTTACTCTGCGCCTTCTCCTGCCGCGCTCGCCAGCAGCCGGAAGCCCCACGCCGGAAGCCGCACCACATCGCCTGCCGCAATTGTCACCGCCGCGCCGGTCTGGAATTCGGTGTAGCTGCCCGCCGCCAGCCCGTCAGCCAAAGTCGCCGTCACCGGCTCGCCCGAAAGGTTGAACAGCCCCACCACCTTGTTGCCATCCTGCTGGCGCACGAAAGCGAACAATTGCTGCGGGCGATCGGTCACCACCTGGCTCATCCGCGCGCCCCAGCCGCCATTGTGCAGCGCCGGGTTGATGGTGCGGAAGGCGATCAGGTCCGCCAGCAATTGCCCATAGGCGCAATCCTCGCCCTGGCTCCAGTCGATCGGGTCTTTCTCGAAGAACTCCAGCCGCCTGGCGTTGCAGGCTTCCTGCCCGTTGTGGATCATGGAAAGGCCTTCATGGGTGAAGGAAAGCGCGGTCATCGCTTCCAGCGCCGGGCCGTAATTTTCGTAGATCGTGCCTTCCCAGGCATTGCTGTCGTGGTTTTCGATATAGGTCAGCCGCATCGCTTCGGCGGGCCACAGGCTCTGGTGTTCGGCATAATAGCCGAAGAAGCCGGTGGCATCCGCTTGCCCTTGCGCGATGCGCTTGGAGGCGACGTGCCAGTCCCAGCCATAGGTGGCATCGAAAGCCGCGCGGTGGTGGACGGTCTGCTGCACTTCGCCCAGCATGAACACCGGGCGGATGGCATCGAGACGCGCGCGCATGGTTTCCCAGAAGTCGATCGGGACGTATCCCGCCACATCGGCGCGGTATCCGTCCACGCCCACTTCGCGCACCCAATATTCCATCGCCCCGCCCACATGTTCGCGCACGCCGGGCTGGTTCCAGTCGAGATCGATGATGTCGGACCAGTCCCAGAACGGGGTGGGGCGGAAATGGCCGTCCCAGGTCTTTTCATACCAGTCGGGGTGTTCCACCGCCATCTGGTTGTCCCAGGCAGTATGGTTGGCCACCAGATCGAGGATCACGCGGAAGCCCTGCGCATGCGCCGCATCCACAAAGCGGCGCAAATCCTCCTCGGTGCCGAATTCGGGATTCACCGCGTAATAATCCTGCACCGAATAGGGGCTGCCCAGAGTGCCCTTGCGGTTTTCGGCACCGATGGGGTGGATCGGCATCAGCCAGAGGATATCGACGCCAAGCTCCTTCAGCCGCGGCAATTGGGCCTCGGCGGCGGCGAAGGTGCCTTCGGGCGTGAAGTTGCGGGTGTTGATCTGATACAGCACCGCATCGCGCACCCATTCGGGCGCTTCGATCTGCACGAAAGGCTGCGGGGTCCAGGTGTCGGCGGTCGCTTCCTGCGCGCCGGGTTCGTCCGCCCCGCCGGTCATGGCAAAGGCAGTGCCCGTGGCGAGCAGCGCGAGGGCGGAGGCGGTGAGGAGTTTTTTCATCGGATCAATTCCTTGCGGATGGGGGATAATTGGGCCGCGACATCTTCCAGGCTGCGGCCGCGCGTCTCGATCATCGAGAAGGTGACCCAAGCAAGCTGGAGAGCCATCATGCCGGCGAAGAACAGGAAAATGGCCACGGGCGAGACGCTGGAAAGCACGGCGGGCATCACCAGCGTCAGCGCGGCGGCGAATACCCAATGCGTGCCCGCGCCCAGCGATTGCCCCTTGGCGCGGGCATTGCTGGGAAAGATCTCGCTGATGTAAACCCAGATCACCGCGCCCTGGCCCAGCGCATGGGCGGCGATGAAGGCGAGGATGAAGGGCAGCACGATGCCCAGCTGTCCGCTGGCAAAGCCATATGCGGCCATCGATAGCGAGATGATGTAGCCGAACGATCCGACCAGCATCAGCTTGCGGCGCCCGGCCTTGTCGATCAGCGCCAGCCCCACCAGCGTGAACAGCAGGTTCACCACCCCCACGCCCACCGTTGCCAGCAGCGCCACCGCACTGCCCGCACCCGATATCTCGAAGATGCGCGGGGCGTAATAGATGATCGCATTGATGCCCGAAAGCTGGTTGAAGAAGGCGATCAGGAAGGCCAGCATGATCGGCCGTTTCAGGTGCCCGTCGAAGAAGCGGCCCCAGCTGATTACCCGCGCATCGCGCGCCGCCTCGGCGTGGATGGCGGCCACGGTTTCATCCACCGTGGCGGGATTGATCCGCCCAAGGATGACGCGCGCTTCTGCTTCCTTGTCGCGCTGCACCAGCAGCCAGCGCGGGCTTTCAGGAATGGCGAAAGTCGCGGCAAGATAGAGCGCGGCGGGCAGCATTTCCACGCCCAGCATCCAGCGCCAGGTGTTCTCGCCCGTCCCGCCCAGCGCATAATTGGAAGCAAAGGCCACCAATATGCCGGTGACGATCATCGTCTGGAACAGTGCCACCAGCCGTCCGCGTTGATGACGCGGGGCGATTTCGGCGATATAGGCGGGCGCGGCAACCGAGCTTGCGCCCACACCCAGCCCGCCGATCAGCCGGAACAGCATGAAGCTGACCGGGTCCCACGCCAAAGCAGAACCCAGCGCGGATACCGCATAAAGCACGCCGATGGCGATCAGCGTGGGCTTGCGACCGAACCGGTCGGAAGGCCAGCCGCCCAGCAATGCGCCCGCCACCGTGCCCCACAATGCGGCAGATATCGCCAGCCCGTGCATCGCATCGGACATCGCCCAGGCGCGCTGCACCGCTTGTTCCGCGCCTGAAATTACCGCGGTATCGAAGCCGAACAGGAAGCCCGCCAGCGCCGCCACCAGCGCCCAGCTTGCGCTTTTGCCGATACTCATTTGCCCGCAACCTGCGGCATCGCCGCCTTCACCCGCAGCATGGCGGCAGCAGCGATGATCCACGCCAGCGCGGCAAACAGCATCGTCCACACCGGCTCACCAGGGAAGAAGGCCTGCATGATCGATCCCATCACCGTTGCCACCAGCAATTGCGGCACCACGATGAAGATGTTGAACAGCCCCATATAGATACCCAGCTTCGCCTGCGGCAGATTGGAAGCGAGGATGGCATAGGGCATGGCGAGGATGCTGGCCCAGGCGATGCCGATGCCCACTTCGGCCAGCACCAGCATCTGCGCATCGCGCACCACGAAGAACATCAGGAATCCCGCCGCGCCCGCCATCAGGCACAGCGAATGCGTCATCACCTGTCCGAACTTCCGGCTCATCCACGGCAACAGCGCCAGCGCGGCCACGGCGGCAACGCCGTTGTAAACGGTGAACAGCACATTCACCCAATTGGCGCCTTCGTTATAGGCGGCACTTGCCGTATCGCTCGATCCGAACACATATTGGGTGACGACGGGCGTGGTGTTGATCCACATGATGAACAGCGCCGACCAGCTGAAGAACTGCACCAGCGCCAGCCGCTTCATCACTTCGGGCATGCCGGAAAAATCGCCGACGATGCTCGACAGCATGTTGGCGGTTTTGCCCTGCTTTGCCAGACTGATGGCGATCGCGCTGAGCGCGCCGTAAAGCACCAGCAATCCGCCCAGCAGGAAGACTTCCTTTTCCAGTTCCAGCAAACTGACCAGCAGCACGACAATTGCGCCCAGCGCGATCCACACCATCGCCGAAACGAAGCTCTTTTCCGCCAGCAGGCGCACCGGCTGGCCGCTGTCGACCTGGCTGGCTTGCGCGAAGGCAGCCTGTTCTTCAGGGCTGTATTCGCGGGTGAACAGAACGGTCCACATCACCGCCACGAACAGCGCCGCCGCGCCCGCCCAGAAGCTCCAGCGCACGGTATCGGGCAGTCCGCCATCGGGCGCGACATTGGCAACGCCCAGCGATTCGAGCAGGAACGGGAAAATCGATCCCACAACCGCGCCCGCGCCGATAAAGGCGGTCTGCACGGCATAGCCCGCGCTGTGCTGATCGGTCCGCAGCATGTCGCCCACAAAGGCGCGGAACGGTTCCATCGAGATATTGAGGCTGGCGTCGAGCACCCACAGCATGGCGGCGGCAAAGAACAGCGGCGCGCCCATTTCCGGGCTGAGCGGCATCACCAGCAATGCCAGCGCGGAAAAGATCGCGCCGGTGAGAAAATAAGGACGGCGGCGACCAAGCCGGTTCCAGGTCTTGTCTGACAGATGGCCGATGATCGGCTGCACGATCAGGCCCGTGAGCGGTGCTGCCACCCACAGCGCTGGCAGATCGTCCATGCTCGCGCCCAATGTCTGGAAAACCCGGCTCATGTTCGAATTCTGCAGCGCGAAGCCGATCTGAATGCCGAAGAAGCCGAAGCTGATATTCCACAGCCCCCAGAAACTCTGACGTGGTTTTTCCATTGCCCGGCATGCCCTTCCCATTGCGCGCACGGTCTATGGCGGTGCTGCGCTTACAGGCTTTTGGCTGGCACGAATGCGCCGCCGCGACAACACGTATACGAATGTGTCTGAATATCAGGTTGGCACACCGCCGCTGCTGGCGCGCACGATCAGGCGGGTTGGCAGGCGGTTATCCGGCCCATCGCGTTCGTCGATCTTGGCCAGCAGCGTTTCCACCAGCCGTTCTCCCGCGCCGCCGATATCCTGCATGATGGTGGTGAGCGGCGGGTTGGTGAGGCTGGCGGCGGGAATATCGTCGAACCCTACCAGCGCCACATCATCGGGCACTTTCAGCCCCGCTTCGGCCAGCGCGCGCATCGCGCCGATGGCGATCAGATCGCTGGCGGCGAATATGCCATCGAACCGCTGCCCGCCCGCGATCAGGCTGCAGGTGGCGGCATAACCCGCCTCCTCGGTAGTGATGGCATCGTGTTGCAGAGTGGAATCGGGCGCGATACCAGCATCCTCCAGCGCCCTGCACATGCCGCGAAAGCGCTGGGCGAATTCGGGATAATGATCGTCCGCATGGCCGAGAAAGGCGAGGTTTTGCCGCCCGCGTTCGATCAGATGTTCGCCCGCCAGCCGCCCCGCGCCGAAATTGTCCGAACCGATGGTGCTGCCCGACGCATCGCCGCTGACCGAACCCCAGCGGGCGAAATGCGTGCCCTGCCGCGCCAGTTGTTCGAGCCGCTTGCGGTAGAGCGTGAAATCGCCATATCCCAGCAGGATCAGCCCGTCCGCCCGGTGACTGTCCTGATATTGCACGTGCCAGTCATCCTCCATCCGCTGGAACGAGATCAGCAGATCCAGCCCGTGATTTGCGCAGGCGCGCGTGATCGATCCCAGCATGGCGAGGAAGAAGGGGTTGATCATGCTCTCATCGGGCGTCGGGTCCTCGAAGAACAGCAGGGCGATGGTATTGGAACGTTGCGAACGCAGCGAAGAGGCGTTCTTGTCCACGGTGTAGTTGAGATCGCGGGCGATCTGCTTGATCCGCTCGCGCGTCGCCTCGCTCACCGACCGGTCCCCGCGCAGCGCACGGCTGACGGTGGGCTGCGAGACCCCAGCTAGATAGGCGATATCGAAACTGGTCGGCCGACCCGTTGGCGCGCGTCCCATGTCCACTCCCGCCGCGCGGCTCCACTTCGCGCAGTCTGCGCGTTTGTAAGGCCCGCCGGGGCGATTGCCAACCGGGCCTTCGGGTTGCATGGAGGGTGTGACATTTCCTCCGCACAGATCATGCCGCCATCCCCGCTCGCCCTTTCGCCCTCGCACCGGCTTTCCTTCACCCATTTCGGTGCCGAGGCGCAGCCTTTGCTGGTGGTGGAGGATGCGCTGGCAGACCTGCAACTGGTGCGCGATATCGCCGCCCGGCACGCCTATCGCCCGATCGGGCCGTTCTATCCCGGCGTGCGTGCGGCGGTTTCGGAAAGAATTGCCATGCCGCTGGTCGCGCCGCTGCTGGGGCAGATGGCGGAGGCATTCGGGCAGGAGCGCGAACCGGCCTATTTCGAATGCTTTCTTAGCATTGTCACCACCGCGCCGGGGGCGCTTTCTCCGATCCAGCGGCTGCCGCATTTCGACGGCACCGAACCCGGTCGCATCGCCGTGCTTGTCTATCTTTCCGATGACAGTAGCGGCGGCACCGCCTTCTATCGCCAACGCGAGACGGGTTTTGAAAGCGTGGATGCAGCGCGGTTCGATCGCTATCGTGAGGAGCTGGAAGCCGCCACCGCGCAGCACGGCCTTCCCGATGCCGCCTATATCGACGAGACATCGCCGCTGTTCGAACGCATTCTGAAGGTGGACGGCGTGCCAAACCGGCTGATCGCCTATCGCGGAAACGCGCTCCATTGCGCCGCCATGCCTGCCGGTTTTGTGCCTGATGCCGATCCGAACTGCGGCAGGCTGACACTGAATCTTTTTCTAAAGTCTTGAAATCACAGCGCACTACTGCGGCATATTAGACACGCATACGTCTGTGTATGGGATTGCGTATACGTATGCTGTCTTCCTTCCTGCCGATCCCTGCCCGTAAGTGACCGGCAAGCGAGCAGGGCGACCACGCCCAAGACCCGCGAGTCATTGGAGCAGGAAGCCGGGAGCGCATACCGCGTCCGCCGGCGTTATATCCGGGGGACTGAATGAACATCCGTAACACCCTTCGTGCTGGTGCCAGCACTACCGCATTCGCCATCGCCGCGCTCACATTTCCGGGCCTTGCATCCGCGCAGGATGCAGACGCCACACAGGAAGAAGCCGCCGCGCAGGAAGATGAACAGGAAGCCCCGGAAGATACGATCTTCGTCACCGGCTATCGTCAGGCAGTCGCCTCCTCGATTGGCGAAAAGCGCCGCAACACCGCGATCGTGGAAGCCTTTTCCGCCGAAGACATCGGCAAGCTGCCCGATGTTTCCATCGCCGAAACACTTGGCCGCCTGCCCGGTCTCGCGGTGCAGCGCGTGGATGGCCGCGCGCAGACGCTCTCGATCCGCGGCCTCGGCCCAGATTTCTCCACCTCGCTGCTGAACGGCCGCCAGCTGGTTTCTTCGGGCGATAACCGCGCGGTGGAATATGATCAGTATCCGTCCGAACTCATCAACAGCGGCGTGGTTTACAAGACCCCGTTCGCGGGCTTGGTCGCTGCGGGCCTGGCGGGCACGGTGGATTTGCGCACCATCCGTCCGCTCGAACAGGCAGACCGGGTGATCTCGGTCAGCGGCCGCTATGAATTCAACGAGGATGGCTCGCTCAATCCCGATGTCAACGGCTGGGGCTATCGCGCCACCGCTACCTATGTCGATCAGTTTGCCGATGATACGCTGGGTATCGCGCTGGGCGCGGCCTATCAGTCCAGCCCCAGCCAGGTGAAGCGCTTCAATTCCTGGGGTTTTCCCGAACTGGGGCAGGGCGATGTGGATGGCGGCGTGGCGCCCGATGGTTCGCAGGGTGCAACCATCATCGGCGGGGCCAAGCCGTTCGCGCGCTCGCTCGATCTTGACAGGCTGGGCCTGTTCGGGACGGTGCAATGGGAACCTTCGCCCGAATGGAACACCACGATCGACGTGTTCTACGCCGATTACCGCGAGCGCATTCCGCAGCGCGGGATCGAATTCCCGCTCAATCCGGGCTGGGGCGCAACCGATGTCATCACCAATGTCAGCGATACCGACGGGATTGCCGACAGCGTAACCTTTGCCGGTGTGCAGCCGGTGGTGCGCAATGATTTCGATCGCAAGGACACCGAAACCTGGGCCTTGGGCTGGAATACCGAGTACGAAACCGATGCGGTCAGGCTGATGCTGGACGTTGCCTATTCGCGTTCGGAACGCCGGTTGCAGCAGATCGAAAGCTATGCCGGCCTCAGCTTCCGCCCCGATCCCAATGCGCCTTCGGATACGGTAACCGTCACCACCAGCGACAAGGGCTTCCCGTTCCAGTTCAGCAATCTGATCGATTATTCGGACACCAACCTCGTCCAGCTTACAGATCCGCGCGGCTGGGGTGCCGATGGCATTGTGCAGGCAGGGTTCATCAACGATACCAATACGTTGGATGATCTGTGGTCGGTGCGCGGGGAAGTCTCTTTCCCGGTCGATTCAAGTTCCTTCATCGATTCCATCGTGCTGGGCGCTGCCTATGATGATCGCACCAAGGACCGTGACATCGTCCAGAACTTCCTCAGCCTGGCAGGCGGGCCTTCGGTATTTGCCGATCAGGGCGCGGTAACCCGCATCCCGATCCCCACCGAAGCACTGCTGGAGCCGACCGCTTCGCTGTCCTTCCTCGGCCTTGGCCCGCAGGTAGCCTACGATCCCTTCGTGCTGCTCAACAACGGCACCTATGTGCTGACCGATGTGCAGAGTTCCAGCCTGCCGTTCCCCGGCGACTGGAGCGTGAACGAGAAGGTCTATACCGGCTATGCCCGGATGGATATCGACGCGATGGCTGGCCCGTTCCCGGTAACCGGCAACGTCGGCGTGCAATTCGTGCATACCGACCAGTCTTCCAGCGGGTTCAGTTCGCCCGGCGGCATCGGCGCTTCGCTGATCCCGGTTTCGGGCGGGGACGAATATCTGGACGTGCTGCCCAGCGCCACGCTCAATTTTGAAATTGGCGCGGATACGCAATTGCGCATCGGCGCGGCGCGCACGCTGGCCCGTCCGCGGATGGACCAGCTCAACGCATCGTCCAACGCCTCTGTCTCAAACATCCCGCAGGAACCGCTCGATTCTATCTTTGGCGGTGGTGGTGGCAATCCGCAATTGCGCCCGTTTATCGCCGAAAGCGTCGATCTGTCGCTGGAACATTACTTTGCCGGTGGGCAGGGCTATCTGGCGCTGGCGACCTATTACAAATGGCTGGACGATTTCGTTAATCCCAACGCCGCGGTGCTGCGCGATTTCTCCAACCTCGTGCCCACGCTGACAGGCGCGCAGCTGGCCGCATTCAATGCCAGCGGCGGACAGACGCTGGGCTTTGTCACCGGGCCGGACAATGCCGCCACCGGGCACATCTTCGGGATCGAGGCGAGCGGCGCACTGCCGCTGGGCGTGTTCAGCGATGCGCTGGACGGCTTCGGGGTGCAGTCGAGCGTGTCCTATACCGACAGCAAGCTGACCATCCAGCCGACCGAAGGCCCTTCGTTCCAGACCACCGTGCCGGGATTGTCGGAATTCGTCGTCAATTCCACCGTCTATTTCGAACAGAGCGGGTTTGAAGCGCGCGTCAGCCACCGGTTCCGGACCAAGTTCCTGGCCGAATTCATCGGCATCTCGGCCAGCCGCAACTTCCGCCAGACCTTTTCCGAATCGATCTTCGATGCGCAGGTCGGCTATCGCTTCGATAGCGGGGCGCTCGAAGGCCTGGCCTTCACCGTGCAGGCGCTCAATTTGACCGACGAGCCTTTCATCTCGTTCCAGAACGGCGATCAGGCACAGATCATCGATTTCGAGAAATTCGGTCGTACTTACCTGATCGGGGCGTCTTACCGCTTCTGATCGGTCCTTGGCCGGCGGGGAGTTGCTCCTCCCTTTGACTTCCCGCCGGTTAATTGTGTTGTTAGTCCTGCATTCCCTGGCCTGCGCAAGCGGCACCATGTGGCAGCCTTGGGCAGCACCGGGCACAGATTCAGGCATGGGGGAAGCGCAATGACAGACACCGCGACGGACATGCCGCAGACCCGATATGTGATCGCCGGCGGAGGCACCGCCGGATGGATGGCCGCCGCTGCGCTGGCGCGCTTCTCTCCGCCGGGAACGCAGATCGCGCTGGTCGAAAGCGATGCCATCGGCACCGTGGGGGTGGGCGAGGCGACGATCCCGCAGATCCACCTGTTCAACGGCGCGCTGGGGCTGGACGAGGCCGAATTCCTGCGCGAGACGCGCGGCAGTTTCAAGCTGGGCATCGAATTTGACGGCTGGCGGCATGAGGGCGAGGCTTACATGCACGCCTTCGGCGAGATCGGCCGCCCGCTGGGCCTGTTGCCGTTCCACCATTACTGGCTGCGGGCAAAGCAGGCAGGCTTTGCCCTTCCGCTGCAACGCTATTCGGTCAATGAACTGGCCGCGCGCACGCTGCGGATGCATCGCGGCAAGACCGCTGCAGGGCGCGAAATGCCCTATGCCTACCATTTCGATGCTGGCCTCTATGCCGCCCTCCTGCGCCGCTTTGCCGAAGCGCGCGGCG
>JBGSLI010000060.1:0-3198 GCA_041740775.1 Alteraurantiacibacter sp.
GCAATGCGGCGGCGGGATCGCTGCGGCAGAAGGATGCGCAGGTCACCGCGCAACGCCCGTTGCGGTTCTGGGCGCACGGCTGGGGCGCGGCCTCCGCTTTGCCGGGGGAAACGCAGTTCGCGGTAATGCAGGCGATTGCGGGCTGGGGCGTGCCCGTCTCCCCGCTGTTCACCCGCGCCGCTTCGGTAGAGGAAATGCTCGCCCATTATCGCGCCATCGAGCGCCGCCGCGCGGACCTGCCCTATGATATCGATGGCGTGGTCTACAAGGTGGACCGGCTCGACTGGCAGGCGCGGCTGGGCTTTGTCGCCAAGGCGCCGCGCTGGGCGCTGGCACACAAATTCCCGGCAGAACGCGCGCAGACCACGCTGGAATCCATCGACATCCAGATCGGCCGCACCGGCAAGCTCACCCCCGTGGGGCGGCTCACCCCGGTTACCGTGGGCGGAGTCACGGTCACCAACGTCACGCTGCACAACCGCGACGAGATCGCCCGGCTCGGCGTGCGGCCGGGGGACAGGGTGGTGGTGCAGCGCGCGGGCGACGTGATCCCGCAGGTGGTGGAGAACCTCACCCGTGAGGAAGAGCGGCCCGCGTTCGTGTTCCCCGATCACTGTCCGGAATGCGGCAGCGAGGCGGTGGCGGCGGAAGGCGAAGTCGATGTCCGTTGCACCGGCGGGCTGATCTGTCCGGCACAACGCAGCGAACGATTGAAGCATTTCGTCAGCCGTGGCGCGCTCGATATTGAGGGGCTGGGTGAGAAGACGATTGACCAGTTTTTCAGCAAAGGCTGGCTGGAAAGCCCCGCCGACATCTTCCGCCTGCACCAGCGCCGGGAGGATATTCTTGCGCTCGAAGGGTGGCAGGACAAGTCTGTGGACAAGCTGTTGGCTTCTGTGGAGAACAAGCGCGCTCCCGATGCCGCGCGGCTGCTGTTCGGCCTCGGCATCCGCCATGTCGGCGCGGTGACGGCGCGCGATCTGATGAAGAATTTTCACACCTTGGGGGCGCTGAGGGAGGCGGTTGAGCGATCCTCCCCGGAACGGGGAGGGGGACCGCCGCCGCAGGCGGGGGTGGAGGGGCTTCCCGACCCACTGCCATTCGAGCAGCCCCTCCACCATCCTGCGGATGGTCCCCCTCCCCTTGTAGGGGAGGATTTGTTGGCCATCGACGGCATCGGCCCAGCCGTGGTCGAAGCGCTGCAAGCCTTCTTCCACGAAGAACACAACCGCCAAGTGTGGGACGACCTACTCAGCCAGGTCTCGCCCCCGCGCTACGAAGTGAAGACCGTCGATTCCCCCGTCGCCGGCAAGACCGTGGTGTTCACCGGCAAGCTGGAAACGATCAGCCGCGACGAGGCCAAGGCGCAGGCGGAAAGGCTGGGCGCAAAGGCGGCAGGTTCGGTCAGCGCGAAAACCGATCTGCTGGTGGCCGGGCCGGGCGCTGGATCGAAGCTGAAAAAGGCGGCGGAACTCGGCATAGAGGTGGTGGACGAGGCGGGTTGGGCGGCAATCGTGGCGGCTGCGGAGGGGTGAGGGCGGATCAGTCCACCGGAGCGAACAGGTAGTTACCCAGCGTGCTGTCCAGCCGGTTTATCGCTTCGGTATGGTATCCGCAGCCAGCAAAGAAAGCCTCGGCCTCCTGCAACGTATCGTCGCCCAGCTCGATATAGACCCGTGGCTTCGAGCCCTTCAGGACGCTTTCCAGCCCTTCCAGGACCAGCAATTCCGCACCCTCGACATCAATCTTGATGATGGAAGGCCTGCTGTTCAGGCTGGCGCTGATGCTGGAGCCGGAAAATACCGGCACCATGAAGCTGTCACGCACTCCGCCCATCTGGTTGCGTCCGCCCGAACTTTTCAGAGCATTGGACGCGCGCCCGCGTTCGGCCACGAGAAATTCGGAGAAGCCATCTTCCGAAGCGACGGCAACGGGCAGCACTTGCACATTGTGCAAGCCGTTCCGAAGCCGGGAATGGCGGATCACTTCGACGAGAAACGTATCGGGTTCAAAAGCGTAGACATTGCCGGTTTTCGACCGCGCCGCGGCGGCGAAAGCGAAAATGCCGACATTGGCACCGATGTCCCACACATCGTCCCCCGGCTGCACGTGTTGTTCGGCCAGGCGAATCAGGTCCTGGTCCCAAACGCCGCTCTGCTTCAGATATTTGAGCTGCGAATCGGGCGAGACGTAAAGCTCCACCTTGCGGCCATCCACCGTGATATGACGCAAAATCTTGCGCCCGCGCGCAGCCCGTTCAACCAGTGTTCTGAAACCCATCACTGCAAGCCTTGTCCCTTCAGGTCATCGAGGCGGGTGTTTAGAAGGCTGCGGCTTCGGGGCAAGCAAAACCGAGTGCTAATTTCGGCGTTGCTGATCTGATTATTGCATGTTGGGGCAACGGATTGAGAGACAGCGGTCGCACGCCTCCCGCTCACTCCACCACCGCAATCCACTTCATCACCCCGCCCGCCAGCGGGGTCCAGATTCCCATTGGCACCCCCGCCTCGGCCAGCCGCGCGCCGACCCATGTGTTGCAGGTGTTGATCGCCGTGTAGTTGCCGAACGCCTCGTAATAGGCGTCGTCCGAATAGCTCCCTTGCAGGATTTCGCGCCCGCTCGCTGGCGGGGCGGGCAAATGGCTCTCGATCGCGGCGACAAGCAGCGCATATTGCGCGTGGCTGATACGCAGGCGGCGGTGGTTTTCGCTGGGGGCGGGGCGGACGTAATGGCTCACCCGTATCACGCCTTCACCGCCCAGGGTGGTTATGCGCAGCGCGGTGAGCGGCGAGAGGTCGCTCCATTCGGCGACGTTGAGGAACACCTCGCGCTCGCCGAAACCGACGGCGATATGCGGGGGAACTTCGCCCGAAAGGTGCGGAAGCGAGGCGCTCGAGAAGGTCTGCCGCCAGTCCTTCGCCGCGTTCACGATGGGCACTATAATCGAAGTGTGGATGCCGTTGGTTTCGACCATGATGTCGATCCCCTCGGCAGGTTCGGTCCAATCAGCGTTCTGCGGGATCGAACTGCCGATCCAAGCTGCCAGCAGATAGCCCGCCAGCAGCACGCCGAGCAGTGCCGGCAGGCCCAGCGCCAGCTTTCGCAGCCTCAACCGGCGAAGCGATGCCGCAGCCACAGGATCGACCAGTCGCCCGCGTGCAGGCGGTGTTGCAGGCGAAAGCCCGCGCGGCGATAGGC
>JBGSLI010000061.1:0-3913 GCA_041740775.1 Alteraurantiacibacter sp.
CCCGCCGCCTTCGCCGATTCCTTTGCCGCAGAGACACCGGCTGACGCCTCACCCGCCATTACGGCGCGGCAAACCACCATCGCCACTCCTGCCGCCGCTCCGGCTGCGCGCAATCCGGTTGCCGATACCACTCCGGCTATCGCCCGACCCATGCTGGCCGCGGCCCCGGCCGCCAATCCCACGCATCTTGTCCAGCTGGGCAGCTTTTCCAGCGAACAGGGCGCACGCCGTGCCTGGAGCATTTACCAGTCGCGCTATCCCGAACTCGCGGACCGCGAAATGGTGATAACCCAGGCGGTGGTAAACGGGCGCAATTACTGGCGCGTATCGGCGGGCGGTTTTGATCGCTCGGGCAGCCGCGCCATGTGCTCGCGCGTGGACGCGGCGAACGGCGATGGCTGCATCAGCTGGGCCGCCAACCGCCCGCTTCCCGGCGCGATCGATACCGGCACAAGGCTGGCGCGCCGCTGAATGAAGCGGGCAGCCGATAAATCATAAATTACTGCCTGAGCCTAGATCAGTCCCCGGTCAAAATGCGGTCGACCAATTGCTTCACGCTGGGGGTGAAATTGTTCGAATAGAACGGGTCGGTCTTGAAGCGATAGGCAGAATGGCCGGCAAAGGCCAGATTCTCGTCCACCGGGCCGCCGTGGGCGATATCCTGCAGGGTTTTCTGGATGCAGAAGCTGCGCGGATCGGCCAGTCGGCCGGTGGTGTAGTCGTCGTGGTCCTTCCAAGAGGAGAACCCGCAATGCGACAGGCAGCCCATGCAATCGGTCTGATCCTTGCGGATTTCGGCGCGTTCTGAGGGATTGACGAACACTACCGTATCGTCGGGCGTCTTCAATGCTTCGGTGTGGCCTTGTGCCGCCCAGCCGCGCGCGCGCTGGAGATCCTTGGGCGTCACCCAGAAGTTCTTGCCCTTCACCCCCACATCAAGCTGCACCGTATGTTCGCCCGCCGAAACCCTTGAATAGGGGATCTGGCGCTGGCTGCGCGCTTCCAGATTGCGCAGGAAAGGATTGCGCACCGCCGAACTGTAAAAGCCCGTGGGGCTGAACCGGTGCAGCAATATGTCACCTTCCTCAAGGTTGCGCAGCATGTCTTTCCAGCCCTGCGGTATCGGGCTCTCCTCAGTCAGCAGGGGGCGCGTGCCGTATTGGAAGGCGATCTGGCCGAGATCGGGATTGTCGATCCAGTTTTCCCATTCGCGCAGATACCACACCCCGCCCGCCATGATGATGGGCACATTGTCCGATATGCCTTCTGCCCGCATCGTTTCGCGCAGCGCGGCGACGCGCGGATAGGGGTCTTCGGGCTTTTCCGGATCTTCTGCGTTGGACAGGCCATTGTGCCCGCCCGCCAGCCACGGATCTTCATAGACCACCGCCGCCATCAGTTCGGAAACCTTGTGATAGCTGCGCTTCCACAGCGCGCGAAAGGCGCGGGCGGAACTGATGATGGGCAGATAATTCACCTCGAAGCGCGCGGCGATTTCGGCCAGCTTGTAGGGCATGCCCGCGCCGCAGGTGACGCCGGTGACGAGGCCCTTCGTGCGTTCGAGCACGCCTTCGAGCACGGCTTGTGCCCCGCCCATTTCCCACAGGACGTTGATGTTGATCGCGCCGTTGCCGCCCGCGATATCATGGGCGCGCTTCACCTGTTCGGTGGCACCATCGATGGCGTAGCGCACCAATTGCTGATGGCGTTCCTTGCGCGTCAGCGCATCATACAACTGCGGCACGATCTTGCCTTCGGCATCGTAGCTGTCGGCGTTTACCGCGCTTACCGTGCCGATTCCGCCCGCCGCCGCCCATGCGCCGCTGCTGGCATGGTTGGTGGCCGATACGCCCTTGCCGCCTTCCACCAGCGGCCACACTTCCTTGCCGCCATAGATGATGGGTGTGAGACCCTTAAATGCCATTTTCTTCCCCGGAAGAGCCTTCATTCGCGATGACTGGCTCGTTGAAATCCTCGCCCGGCTGCACGCAGGGCTGTATGTCTTGCGGCTGCGGCCTTTCGCCGGCCACTTCGAACTGCGCATAATACCCCGCGATCTGCGGTTTGCGCACGAATTCCACCAGCCGATAGCCGACCCGTTCAAATTCGCAAAACAGAAGCTGCGGATTGATGCCGTGCTTGTCCGCCGGACGATCCACATCCACCACGATCACCTGCCCGCCTTCGCGCAACGCCGGGCGCATCCGCCACAGGAAGGCGTATGGTTCGGTGATCTCGTGATACATATGCACCATGAAGATGCGATCGAAACTGTCGGGCGGCAGGTTGGGATCGTCGATACCGCCGGTGATGATCGAGACATTGTCGAGCCGGTCGCGCTCCACCCGGCTGCCCAGCCGCCGCAGCACCGCCTCGTCGATATCCTGCGCGAGCACACGGCCTTCGGGCCCGACGCGGGTGGCCAGGCGGACGGTGTAATAGCCCTCGCCCGCGCCGATATCGGCCACCGTCATGCCTTCGCTGATCGCCGCCTGATCCATCACCGTTTCGGCTTCGCGGCGATCGTCGCGCGCCTGTTCGGTGGAGAAGGAATTGCCCGCCAGATCGGAAACGGGGCGATAAGGCCGGGGGAAATCGCGCGCGGTTTCGGGCCGATCGTCACCCTGCTGCGCAAGTTCGCACGCCGCCGTGCCCAGGCACATGGCAACGCCCGCCAGAATCCTGATGGCTTCCCCTCGCTTCATTCCGCAGTCTCTAGCGATTGGCGGGGCGGTTGGCAAAGAGGCTTATCGCCTGGCCTGCCCTGCCAGAAAGCGAATTCGCGCGTTCCCGCCTTGTACCATTTCCGAAGAGGTCCCCGCCCGCCCTCAGGGGCGCTTGCCCAGATCCGCGGGCTTGCCAGCCAGCCGAAGGGCGGGGACTCACCCGAAGCGCTCAGGCGTCCTCGTATTCGTCCCCGGTCATTACCGGGCCGCTGTCCTTGCCCTTGGCATCCATGTCGCGGTCGACCAGTTCGATCACCGCAATCGGGGCCGCGTCGCTGGCGCGGTAGCCGGCCTTGATGATACGGGTATAACCGCCTTCACGATCCGCGTAACGCTCAGCCAGAACCTCGAACAGCTTCTTTTCCTGCGCATCGTCCAGCATCCGGCTGTGCGCGAGCCGACGGTTCGACAGCCCGCCGCGCTTGGCCAGCGTGATCAGCTTTTCGACGTAGGGACGCAGTTCCTTCGCCTTGGCGGTGGTGGTGGTGATCTGTTCGTGCTTGATCAGCGCGGCGGCCATATTGCGGAACATGGCGGTGCGGTGCTGCGATTTGCGGCTCAGCTTGCGGCCGTGAATACCGTGACGCATTGTAGTGTACTCCGTTCGTAGGGGGGCCGTGCGAGGTACCCCGATCCCGGTGGCGATTAAGGGTGCCACCTTGCCCTTACATCTGTCCCCGCGAAGGCAGGGACACACAAACTGGATCAGCCGAGCAGTTCCTGCTCCAGCTTCTTGGCCATTTCCTCGATATTCTCGGGCGGCCAGCCGGGAATGTCCATGCCCAGGCGCAGGCCCATGCTGGACAGCACTTCCTTGATCTCGTTCAATGACTTGCGGCCGAAATTGGGCGTCCGCAGCATCTCGGCCTCGGTCTTCTGGACCAGATCGCCGATATAGATGATGTTGTCGTTCTTGAGACAATTAGCCGAACGCACCGACAGTTCCAGCTCGTCTACCTTCTTGAGCAGGTAGCGATTGAGCTGGTTGGTGTCCGATTCCTGCGGCTCGGCGGCAACGCCGATCATCGTGCCCTGCGGCTGCGGGACGCCGTCCTCGAAGTGGACGAACAGCGTCAGCTGGTCCTGCAGGATGCGCGCGGCATAGGCCAGCGCATCTTCGGGAGTGACGGTGCCGTCGGTCTCGACCGTCAGGCTCAGCTTGTCGAAATCGAGTTCCTGCCCGACGC
>JBGSLI010000062.1:0-9008 GCA_041740775.1 Alteraurantiacibacter sp.
TAAAGCGCGCCTTCGGCCAGCATGCTCGCCGCCGCATCGGCCGCGCGCGCGCTCAGCGCCATATAGGTAAGCGAGGGGTTCTGGCAGCCGCTGCTGGCCATCGCCGCGCCATCGGTGATGAACAGATTGGCCACGTCGTGCGTCTGGTTCCACTTGTTCAGCACCGAACTGGCCGGGTCCTTGCCCATCCGCGCGGTGCCCATTTCGTGGATGCCGAGGCCCATCGTGCCCGGCGCGGTCGCCTGGCTGACGACGATTCCGCCCGCCGCCTCGATCATCGCCTTGCCATCCTCCAGTATCTGGCTGGTCATCTTGCGTTCGTTTTCGCCGAATTCGCAATCGATGTGGACGATGGGGATGCCCCATTGGTCGGTTTCATTGCCCAGCGTCATGCGATTGTGTTCATAGGGCAGCATTTCCCCGAACCCGCCGATATACATGAACCACGGGCCAAGCTGGCGCGTGCGCTGCTTCAGATCGGCGCCGATGCCCGGCTGTTCCAGCGCCGCCTGCCGCCAGCCCATGCGCGATGCGCCGCCCTGAAATCCGTATCCGCGCACATAATCGCGCCCTTCCTCGCTGAAATTGCGATAGCGCGGGATATAGATGCCGCCGGGCTTGCGCCCGCGATAATAGGTATCGGGCGCATTGGGGAACAGGCCGGCGGTGGACAGCGCATAAAGGTGATCCATGATGTTGCGCCCCACCTGATCGGACGAATTGGCCAGACCATTGGGGAAGGCATCGGATGTGGAATTGAGCAGGATCTGCGCGGTGCCGATGGTCGAGGCATTGCAGAAGATGATCCGCGCCTCGTGGGTGGAACCTTCCTTTGTGTGCTGATCGATCACCCGCACGCCGGTGGCCCGGCCGGTGGCCGGATCGTGGATGATCGAATGGACGATGGCATCGGTAATCACCGTCAGATTGCCCGTCCGTTCCGCCGCAGGCAGCGATGAATTGATGCTGGAATGATAGGCCTTGAACGCGCAACCGCGTTCGCACAGCGATCGCACCTGGCATTGCGCACGGCCCAGTTCGCGGTGGTGCGGCTGCGGTTCTGACAGATTGGCGACGCGCGCGGGGATCACCTTGCGGCCCGGAAACTGGCCCTCGATCGCCTGTTTGAAGATCTGTTCGACATCGTTCATCGCAAACGGCGGCAGGAACTTGCCATCGGGCAATTGGCCCAGCCCTTCGCGCGATCCCGATACGCCGATGAAATCTTCCACATGATCATACCACGGGGCCAGATCCTCATACCGGATCGGCCAGTCAGAACCATGGCCATCGCGCGCATTGGCTTCGAAATCCATCGCCGAGAGGCGGTAGGACTGCCGCCCCCACATCAATGACCTGCCGCCCAGATGATAGCCGCGTATCCACGAGAAGGGCTTGTTTTCAGGCGTGGTATAGGGATTCTCAAGATCGTTAACCCAGAAATCCCGGTTGGCCGAACTCATGGCGTAGCACTGGCTCTGGACCGGGTAATTGGCCAGATCGTCTTCCGGCAACATGCCCGCTGTGGGCACTTCCCACGGTTGCAGCATGTCGGAAAAATCGGTCGCCGGGTCGATATTCCGCCCGCGTTCGAGCACCAGCGTCTTGAGCCCGCGTTCGCACAATTCCTTGGCGACGATGCCGCCGCTCATGCCCGATCCGATTACGATTGCGTCAAACATTGTTATCTCTCGCGCTAGAAAAGGCCAACACCGCCCCAGGGGCGGGTTTCGGGAGTGACCGGGATCGAAGGCTCCCACACGCCGGGATTATGCTCATAGGCAAGTTCCTGCGTCAGCCCGATTTCGGAATAATAATACAGCGTTACCAGCAGCCTGCGCATCAGCGCATAGCCGGGATCGCGTTCGGGCGGGCCTGCACTGACGAACGGATTTGTGCGCGGGGGCGGCACGCCTTCGGGATCGGGTTCGCGCGCCTGCGCATCATGCGCCAAAAGCACGTCAAACCTTCCGGTCTCGTCCAGTCCGGCAAAGCCGCCGCCTTGCGCAGCTGCATCGACCCGCTCCATTGCCGCGAGGATATCTTCCCGCGTCTGCGCCGATGCCCAGTCGCGCAGCAGCGCCTCGAAGGTTGCGGGAACCCCCGCCTCCACCGCGCCGGGCGTATCAGTCTGGGGAATGATCGTTCCGGCAATCGCTGTCAGCAGTGCCAACTGATCGGCATCGAATGCGAAATCGGGATCATTGCCCGCGCCCGGCAGCATGTCGCAGGCGCCTGTCGCCATGCTGGCGCTGACCAGCAGGATGGCGTGGCGCATCAATGATCGGCGGTCCATTGGGGCAAATTGTTCGATGGACATGTTCCTCTCCTGAACTATCCGGTTTGGCGAAAGCTAGGCCCGCGTCCGGCGGATGGCAATTGGTCAGGCCGGAAATCCGGATTGATCGGCACGGCGATCACGCGCTGTTCCAGCAATCGCGGATGTAATCATAGCCCTTTGTGTAGACATCTTCGGGCGAAGCGAAGAAATCGCGCCACACGCGGGTGGCCGCCGCCAGTTCGGGCACGCCGCGTCCGAAGGCTTCTATCGTCAGCCAGCCATCATAACCCAGCTGTTTCAGGATCGTGATCGTCTCGCGGATCTTGGCGTGGCCGGTGCCGGGCGTGCCGCGGTCGTTTTCGGAAATGTGGACATGCGCGAGATAACCCGCCGCGTGGACATCGCGCAGCGCGGCCAGCGGGTCCTTCTCCTCGATATGCGAGTGGAAGGTGTCATACAGGATGCCGAAGCCTTCCTCGCCTACATTGCGGCAATGCGCGATCGCCTGTTCGGAAGTATTGAGCAGATAGGCCTCGAAGCGGTTCAGGTTCTCCACCGCGCAGACAAGTCCCGTCGCGCGCGCCAGCGGGGCGATGCGGCGGTGGACCTCGGCGCAGCGTTCCAGCTCCACCTGTTGCGGCCGGTCGCCGGTAAATTCGCCCAGCGGCTGGTAATAGGGGCCGACCAGCGCCTGCGCGCCCAGCTTTTCGCAGCAATCGACTACTCGGCTGAGGTGATCGACCGCGCCCTGCCGGTGCGCGGCATCGGGCGAGACCGGATTGTGCGCCTGATCGGGGATCAGCGCCACCGCGGTGCGTTCCAGCCCCAGATCATCGAGCACGCCGCCCAGCCAGCGGTAATGATCGGGCAAGGTTGCATCGAAGATGGGGATTTCCACCCCGTCGAAACCCGTCGCCTTGATCGCCCGCATCGCCGGGATCAGCTCGGCCTCGACATGGCCTGTCCACAGCAGCATGTTCATGCCGATTTTCATTCCGCTGGCTCCGTAATGGCGGCAGAATTGGCGATCCGATGCCGCCGTTCGAAGAATGATACCAGCCCGAAGATCACGAACAGGATCAGCGGGATGACAGCGATGGTCTGGAACGAGACTTCGGAAGCATGGCCCAGCACCGCCTGCATTTCCGGTGTGCCTGCGGCCAGCGCGTTGAAAGCGTCCTCGCCGCCAGCGCGCTCCAGCTTGGCCTTGTCGTAAATCGCCCCCAGTTGCGGCAGCACGAAATAGATCGCCAGCGCCCCGGCAAAGCCGATCAGTCCGATGCCCCACGGGCCACTGCGGGGAAAGCGGCGGCTGATCGCGGCGAGCATGGTGGGCCACATGAAAGACACCCCAAGCGCCCACAGCGTTGCCGCGAGCAAGGCAGTGACGGGCGAATTGGCGGTGCTGAGCAGATACAACCCGGCGGCGGCGGGCACGGTGCACATCCACAGCAGGCCCATATCCGAAAAGATGCGAGCGAGCGTGCCGGCGAAATGGCGCATGATGAACATGATCGCCGAGACATAGACCAGCACCAGAATGCCCGGCATCCCCACGGTATTGGACAAGGTCACATCCACCCATGCGCCCGGTGCCAGTTCGGCCGATGCGGTAAGGAACATGATCAGGAAGAACACCCAGAAGGTTGGCCGTTTGAACGGCTCTCTCATCATCTCGCCAAAGCTGACGCCCTGCACCGCGCTTTCGGTTTGCGGGAAGGGGTGGCGCAGCGCCCACAGGCCGAACAATATGCCCGGCACTATCGGCAGCGCGATCAGCACTTCCCACGAAACCCCCGCCTGATTGAACAGGAACACGCTGAGCAATCCGCCCACGATCAGCCCTGCGGGCCACCATGCGTGCAGGCTGTTCAGTTTGCCGGTCTTGCTATCGGGATAGAGCGTGGCGGTGACAGGGTTGATCGACGCTTCCGTAGCGCCCCAGCCAAAGCCCCAGATCACCATTGCCAGATTGAGCAGCAGATAGACCGATCCGGCCGAACTTCCCGCCAGTAGCACCAGCACCGGGCCGATTACGAAGCAGGTGGCGGCAAACAATACGATCCGGCGCGCGCCAATCTTGTCCAGCAAGGGGCTGATGACGAGCAGGCTGATAGCAAAGCCGAGGAAGGAACTGCCCAGCACCGTGCCCAGCATCTCGCCAGAACGCCCCGGTTCGAGCGGATCGAGCAGCGCGGCCTTCAGCGCACCCGAAACCCCTACGCGCACCGAATTGGAAAGCGCGGCGGTGAACAGCGCCAGCACGCAAATCCAGTAGATCGCCGATCGGTTCGGTGCCGCACCTGCTTGAATCGCCATCGTATTTCTCTCCCCTGCGTCTGACAGTCTCTTGGTGTCAGATCGCCAGCACCTGCCGGATCAGTTCCGGATCGGAACCACCTCCGGCAAAATCGTCAAAGGCGGTTTCGGACTTGCGGATCATGTGTTTCGTGATGAAGGGCGCGCCTTCGGCGGCACCCTGTTCGGGATGCTTCAGCGCGCATTCCCATTCCAGCACCGCCCAGCCATCGTAACCATATTGCGTCAGCCGGGAGAATATGCCGGTGAAACCCACCTGCCCGTCGCCCAGCGAGCGGAACCGGCCGGGGCGGTCTTCCCACGATTGATAGCCGCCATAGACGCCCGAACGGCCGGTGGGATTGAACTCGGCGTCCTTGACGTGGAAGGCCTTGATCCGCTCGTGATAAATATCGATAAAGGCGAGATAATCGAGCTGTTGCAGCACGAAATGCGAAGGATCGTAAAGGATATTGGCGCGCGGATGATCGCCCACTGCGGCGAGGAACCGCTCGAAAGTCACCCCGTCGTGCAAATCCTCGCCCGGATGCAGCTCGTAGCAGGCATCCACCCCGTTTTCCTCGAACACATCGAGGATCGGCTTCCAGCGCCGCCCCAGTTCGGCAAAGGCTTCATCCACCAGCCCGGCAGGGCGCTGCGGCCAAGGGTAAACCAGATGCCACATCAGCGCGCCCGAAAAGGTGGCGTGGCTGGTGCAGCCGAACCGGCGGCTGGCGCGCGCCGCCAGCCCCATCTGCTCCACCGCCCATTGGGTGCGCGCCTCCACATTATCGTGGACCTGCGTGGGGGCGAAGCCGTCAAACAGCCGGTCGTAAGCGGGATGGCTGGCGACCAGCTGGCCCTGAAGGTGCGTTGAAAGCTCGGTCACCTCCACGCCGTTCTGCGCGCAAATGCCCTTCACCTCGTCAACGTAATCCTGGCTTTCTGCGGCCTTTTCCAGATCGAACAGCCGCGCATCCCAGGTGGGGATCTGCACCCCCTTGTAACCCAGATCGCCCATGTATCTGGTGATCGAATCGAGCGAGTTGAACGGCGCGGCGTCTCCTGCAAACTGCGCCAGAAAGATGGCGGGGCCTTTCATGATCGGTCCTCCTCGATGCTGGTCCATGCCGCATTGTTGCGGCTCGATTGAATGGCGGCGGCGATGAAGCGCATCCCCGCCAGCGTATCTTCAACCGTGGCATAGCCCGGCTCGTCCCCCGCAGGCACCTCGCCGCGCAGCGCCTTGCCGAAAGCGGTGTAGATATTGGCGAAGGCTTCCAGATAGCCTTCCGGGTGGCCCGCCGGGGTGCGCTGGATCGAAAGAATATCCTCGTCCAGATAGGCGCGATTGGCACCCGCGTGCCAGATCTCGGTCGGCCTGTCGCGATAGCCCACGCGCATGGTGTTGGGCGCTTCCTGCCGCCAGTGCAGCCCGGCCTCCTCGCACCACACCGATATCGCCAGATCATTGATATCGCCCACCAGCACCTGGCTGGCCATCAGCGTGCCCCTGCCGCCACCCGCAAGGTGGAACAGCGCCGCGCCGTCATCATCGATCTGCCGCCCTTCGAGCATGGTCAGTTCGGCGGCGATCTCAGTGATCCGTTCACCGGTAATGAATTCCGCGAGATTGGCCGCATGGGTGCCGATATCGCCGAATGCGCCCGCCGCGCCCGATTGCGCCGGGTCGACGCGCCACGCGGCCTGCTTGTTGCCTTCCAGATCGGAAGCGCGGCTCAGCCAGTCCTGCGTATATTTCACCGCCACCCGGCGGACCTTGCCGAATTTGCCCGAAGCGATCATCCGCCGTGCCTGCTTGACCAGCGGATAGCCGGTGTAGGTATGCGTCACCGCCACCTTGCGCCCCGTGCGCGCGGCGGCGTCCGCAATGGCCAGCGCGTTTTCCAGATTGTCGGCCAGAGGTTTGTCGATGATGACATCGAAGCCTGCTTCGAGCGCGCCGATCGCGGGCGCGGCGTGCATGTGATTGGGGGTGACGATCGCTACCGCCTCGATCCGCTTGTCGGCAGGCAGCGCGGCTTCGCGCTCCAGCATATCCTGCCACGAGCCATAGCTGCGATCCGCCGCCAGCCCCAGTTGGGCGCCCGATGCGCGCGCCTTTTCGGGCGTGGAGGACAATGCGCCCGCCACCAGATCCCAATTGCCCGCGATCCGCGCGGCGATGCGGTGGACCCCGCCGATGAAGGCCCCCTGGCCGCCGCCGATCATGCCATAACGGATCTTGCTCATCCGGCGGGATCCTGCGCTAGGGCAGGTTCTGTGGGAGCGGCGGGCGCGGTGCCGCAGGCTTCGCCTTGCAGCTTCATGCTCCAGCCGATCGCATCCTGCAGCAGCGCGACATATTCGGCTTCGGCATAGCTTTCGGCGGTGTGGCCAAGCGCCGAATAAAGCACGCGCCCCTTGCCCGCGCAGCGCCACCAGATGATGGGGTGATCGGCCCCCATCGCCAGTTCGGTGCCGAAAAAGCTGCCCGGATCGTATGTGCGCTCGTCCAGCGTGGCGAGCACGTTGACTCCGGGCACATCGCGCGGTGATCGGTCGAAGGAATACCATTCGTCGGTGCGCACCCATTCGGGCTGGAGGTGATCGGTGGCCGGATGCGTCCGGTCCTCTATCCGCACCGTGGCCTGCTGGAACTGCGGGTCCATCGGATGGCCGGTGAATAGCGTGCCGATGATGTCGGTCATATACCAGCCCCACGCTTCATGCGAATTGTCGCCCGCGGCATGGATGCCGACATAGCCGCCGCCGGCCTCAAGGAAGCTCTGGAAAGCCGCGCGCTGATCGGAGGTGAACACATCGCCGCTGACATTGTTGAACACCACCGCATCGAAGCGGGCGAGGATTTCGGGCGAAAAGGCCGCGCCGTTCTCGGTCTGGAAATACCCCCAGCCATTGTCCGCTGCCATCTGTTCGAACAGCGCATTGGCCACCGGAATCGCCTCTTCGTGGCGGAAGGCGTTGGTTTTGGAGAACACCAGGATCGCCGGGCGGGCGATATCAGCGGGCAGGGCGGGGGCCTCGGTCTCGTACACCTTCACCCCGCCAAGGAACACGCGCTGCACGGTGTCCCAATTGCGAAAAAGGCTGATGGCAAACCAGGCCAGCAACAATCCCACGACGATCAGCACCGCCCGCTTCCAGCCAAACCGCCTTGTCATTCCGGCATCCTCCTCCACAGCTGCACCGCCCGCCCGGTGTTTCCCCGGCATCTCCAGCCAAGGGCAGGTTGCGGCGAGACGGCACCGCAAGTCAATTGGAATAAAGGTTTTAATTGCGAACCGTTCGCCGCGTGTTGGCCAGCAGAGTAAATCGGCCTTACCGCATTGCAACCTGTGGCTACCAGTGTCGGCCCTGATGCGCCTCGCTATCGCCCCGGCGATGGCAAATGCTGTTGCGGCAACCAGCTAACCTTGCTCGGGTTCGCCATTCCCGGCCATCTCGGCGAGCGCCTTTTTCATCGCAGCCTTGGCGATGTTCGTGGCCGGAAGCCCGCAATAGGGCACTCCGGTATAGAGGATTTCCTCGATTTCGGTGATCGACAGCCCGTTCGCCATGCCCATTTGGGTGTGATAGGCGATTTCATCGGCCTGCCGCATCCCGATCAGCATTCCCAGCACCGCAGCGCTGCGCAGCTTGCGATCCAGCCCTTCGCGCGACCAGACCGATCCGAAAGCGAAATCGATCGCCCAGCGCGCCTGTTCGACGCCGAACGCATCGCCTTCCAGATGCTGGCGAACGCCGTCGGCAGCGGCATCGCCATAGACTTCGGCGAAGATTCGCAGTCCCGTATCGCGCTGGCTGGTCATTGCAATTTTGTTCCTTCAGCTGGATTGGCAAATACCGGATACCGACCGAGGCTGAACACCAGCGCGCCGCTAACCAGCGAAACGATGGTTCCGCCGATCAGGAACGGTGTGTAGGTGCTGGTCAGGTCAAAGGCGAGCCCGGCCAAAACCGGCCCCAGCCCTGCTGCAAGCGCCACCATGCTCGACATGAAGCCGAAAATCGCCCCGTAATTCTTCATCCCGGCGTAGCGCGCGGTGAGATAGCCGCACAATTGCAGTTTGGTGCCCGCCGCATAGCCGTTGACGAGGATGGCCGCGACGATCAGCACGGTTCCGCCCTCCGGCACCATCAGCAGCGGATAGGCCACGGCGGTGGAGGCCAGCGTCGCGCCGCCGATCCAGCGGACATGGAACCGGTCGATCAGCGTGCCGGTGACAAGTTTCCCGACGATCCCCGCCACACCCGACAGGCTGGCGATCCAGGCGGCATTGGTGCGCGTGACCCCGGTGCCGACGATGATCGGCACCAGATGCACCGCAATGCCGATGGTGACCGACAGCGTGATCAGCGTGGCCAGCGCCACCCTCCACAACGCGGTATCGCGCCACGCCTGCGC
>JBGSLI010000063.1:0-5850 GCA_041740775.1 Alteraurantiacibacter sp.
GCCTTGCCCGCCTGTTCGGCATCGCCGGGGGCCTGCGACTGCACCCATTTTTCCGCCGCTTCCACCGCCGCAAGTTCGGGTTTGCGCTTTTCCAGATCGGGCAGCAGGCGCGCGCACAGGCACGCCCACCACACGCTTTGCCGGTGCGGCAGCAGCATGGCGAGCGCGTGAACGGCATCGTCGGTCAACTGCTTTTCCACCAGCGCAAGGACGAATTCGGCAGGCTGCGCGCACTCGTCCAGCACCGCGATCGCCGCATCGGACAGGCGCGCGTGTTCGTGCAGTTCGGAGCGGCGGAAACGCAGGGCTACGGGAGACGCGGAGGCCATGTCAGTTGATCAGCACCACGCCGCCCTTGAGTGTCAGCATGCCATCGCCCTTCACGGTAGTCATCGGCGAACCAAGTTCCGCCATCGCCCCGCCCTTCATCGTTAGCGTGGCAGAGGCATCGATGGTGATCTGCGGCGATTTGATTTCGATCGATCCGGGCTTCATCACGATGGTAGAGGCCCCCACCTTCAGTTCGAGTTCCTGAATTGATTCGTGCGTACTCTTGCCGGTTACGGTCGTCGTCCGCTTGCCCGTGATATCGTTGGTTTCGTCCTGATCGATGGTGGTCTTGCGGTTCTGGTGAACCGTCAGTGTCTGGTCCATGTCAATTTCAATTGTCTGGTTTTCGAAGATGTGGCCCAGTTCGTCCTTCATCACCTCGCGCTCGTAATTGCGATCGGTGTAGAGCCAGATGCGTTCCGCGCCTTCCTTGTCCTCGAAGAAGAATTCCTGCGTGATGCCGCCATCCCTGTCGGTCACCGAACGCCAGCCGGTGCGCAGGCCCGCATCGGCATGGGCATCGGGATAGGCGTTCTGCGGCGAATAGAGCACGCCGTCGATATAGGGCAGATCGGGATTGCCGTTGATGAAATTGACCACCACCCGCGTTCCCGCGCGCGGCATGAATTGCGAACCATGCGTGCCGCCCGCACCCCAATGCTGGCGCACCGGCAGCCACACTTCCTTGTTCAGCCCCTGCCCCGAATAATCGCGCGCGCCATCGATCATCACCGGTACGCGGTATTTGTCGTCAACCTTGGCTTCGCCCCTGGAAGTTTCATCATTGCCGACCACCCCCAGAAACGGGCCGGGCGCTATCCGCCGGGGCATTTCCACCGGCGGGCGAAACACCTTGTCGGCCGCAATCGCGGTGAAGCTGTTGGAATAGGTGCCCGGACTGGCAGAATCGAACATCCACGGGTCTTCGGCATGATGCACTACGGCTGTCAGCACGATGCGCGCGGGGCAAAGGCTTCCCGCCTCGGTGATTTCCGCCCTGCCGCCGGCAAACAGATGCGGTTCGTCCGATTGCCCCTCCACCAGATCGACAGCTTGTTCCTGCCGCTCCTTCAGCGCCTTTGCCAGCGCGGCATGATCCGATTCCTGCGCGGCAAAAGTCTTTGTTTCGTGCGCGTAGACTTTGGCGAAATCGGGCACGACTTCCTTCGCCGTGTCCACCGTTTCCGAATTGATCGAACTGAATTTGGCCAGATCGTGCGATGCGGCGGCAGAAGCGTGGCGGCGTTCGAGATGGTTGATCGCCGCCTTGTCCGATGCCGGGCGGTATTCCACCGCCCCGCCGGGCACATCGATGTAGGACGATGTCTTGTCGGTCACGATCATCTTGTGCCGGTAAGCGCCCGCGCCCTTGTCATAGGCGAAGAAATACATCAGCCCGTCATGGCTGAGCAGCCGGTCGAGGAAGCGGTCCTCATATTCGTCCAGCCGCACCGAATAAACGCGCGTTTGAGGCGATGCCGCATCGATCGATTTGACGAAGCCGGTTAGGTCCTTCGTCATCGCCTCGAAAATCTCGATGCTGTTCTTGTCCTGCACGAAATGCGTGTCGCTGGCGTAGGACAGCGCGTGATAGGCAGGGCGCAATTGCACCGCCACGCGCACCGCGCCCGCCACCCTGAATTTGCGCGCTGCATAGATGCGCCCGGCAAAAATGCGCGGCTCCGCCCCGCCTTGCGTCACATCGAATTCGCACAGTTTGCCGATCAGCTTGCTGCAATCGGGATCGCCGTCGGTCAGCAGTTCGATCTCATAGAGAAAGCACTCCGAAATCGCTTCGCGACCGGAAAAGCTGTAGAGCGCATATTCCTCTATGTTCTCGTCGCCAAGAGCACGAATGTTGAGAAGATGCGTCATGAATGGCCCGCCATCGGGATAGGGTCAGCAACCGGCGGGCAGGGCACCGCAACCATCCGGTGCCCCGCCCCTATTGCCAATTGTCCTACTCGACCTTGTTTTCTTCCAGGCTGTAGATGAGGTGCGTCGGGCTGCCGGCATGTTCCTTGTCGCGACCGGTAAAGCTCCAGTCGAACTTGGTGAAATTGAGCGATCCCGATTCACTCGGCATTTCGCTGCCGCCACCATGCGAAACCGAGAAGCCGGAAACGATCACGTCCTGCAGCTTGATGGTGAGATAGGCCACCGATTCCCCCTTCACCGCAGCGGTGAAGGCCACTTCCGCCTCGCCCACCGGATCACCCTTGAGCAACGCCTTGAAGAACCGCTCACTCGACTTGTCGGTACTCTTGGTGAAAGTGATTTCCGAAACGCTCGGCTCGCTGGTTGTGCGATCGCCGCCACGCGCGCTGCCGACACCAAGTCCGGCACCCCACTGGAAAGAAGAAAGTTCAACCTGCTCCTTGAAATTGGCGTCGGTTGCACTGCCCTTCAATTTGTCGTTTTTCAGATAGATAGCCACCTTACTCTCCTTCTTCTTTTCGAATTGATGCCGGTACGAACCCTTGTGCTATTACCGGGCCTTTCGTTTGGCCGGGCCTCGCTGTCTTCACTTTACCTCAATTTATCTCATAGGCGTAGTCATTTTGCCGGTCCGCCTTGACCATTATGGAACTGGTTTCCTGCCCTTCCGCGCTGCGTTCCAGCAGGATCTGCGAAAGTTCCGCGAGCAGGCCGCGCTTGAGGATATTCTCGATATTGCGCGCGCCGCTTTCGTGTTCGGTGCAACGCGCCACGATCGTGTCGAGCAGATCGTCCTCCCAATCGAAACTGGCCTTGTAATGCCCTTCCACCCGGCTGCGGATGCGCCTGAGGCTGATGGTCACGATCATCCGCAGTATTTCCGGCGGAAGCGGGAAGAACGGCACCGTCACCACGCGGCCCAGAAAGGCGGGCTTGAAATATTCGAGCAATGAGGGGCGCAGTTCGGTTGCCAGTTCCTCGGGATCGGGCATGATTGTGGTGTTGCGGCACAATTTCTCGATCGTATCGGTGCCGGCATTGCTGGTCATGATGATCAGCGTGTTCTTGAAATCGATGTCGCGGCCCTGCCCGTCCTTCAGCATGCCCTTGTCGAACACCTGATAAAACACATCCTGCACACCGGGATGGGCCTTCTCCATCTCGTCCAGCAGAATCACCGAATAGGGCTTGCGCCGCACCGCCTCGGTCAGCACCCCGCCTTCGCCGTAACCGACATAGCCGGGCGCCGCGCCGACCAGGGTGGAGACCTTGTGCTCCTCCTTGAACTCGCTCATGTTGATGGTGGTGACATTGTGTTCGCCGCCATAGAGCAGTTCGGCCAGCGCCAGCGCGGTCTCGGTCTTGCCCACCCCGCTGGTGCCGCAGAACAGGAACACGCCCAGCGGCTTGCGCGGATCGGCAAGGCCGGCGCGCGCGGTCTTCACCGTTTCGCCGATCACTTCCAGCGCATAATCCTGCCCCTTGATCCGTTCACCCAGCGCATCCTTCACCCGGAGCACGGCGTTGATCTCGTCGGTCACCATCCGGCCCACGGGGATGCCGGTCCACCCGGCCAGCACTTCGGCGACGACATCGTGATCGACGACTTCGTAAATCATCGGATGCTCGCCCTGCAGCGTCTTCACCTCTTCCTGCGCCGCACGCAGCGCGGTGCGCGTTTCTTCCGCCTCAGGCGAACCCGCCTCGGCCTCGATCAGCGTGGCGCGCAATCCGGCGACCTTTTCCACCGCCGCCTTCTCGGTCTGCCAGCGCTCCTCCAGCGTCGCCTTTTCAGCTGCGCATTCGGCCTTCTTCGCCTGAGCATCGGCAATCCGCGCCGCCATGTCCGCGCCCGAAGCCGCCTCGCGCTCCATCATCCTGATATCGGCTTCGAGCAGGCCGATCTGCCGGTCGAGATCCTCCACCTGCGCGGGCGTCGCCACCTGGCTGATGCCCACGCGCGCACAGGCCGTATCGAGCAGCGAGATCGCCTTGTCGGGCAATTGCCGCCCGGCAATGTAGCGGTGCGACAGCGAAGACGCCGCTTCCAGCGCCTCGCCCAGGATCATCACCCCGTGGTGCTTTTCCAGCACCGGCACCAGCCCGCGCAGCATGGCGACCGCCAGCACTTCGTCGGGCTCCTCGATCTTCACCACCTGAAAACGGCGGGTGAGCGCGGGGTCCTTCTCGAAATATTTCTTGTATTCGGCCCAGGTGGTGGCGGCGATGGTGCGCATTTCGCCGCGTGCCAGCGCGGGTTTGAGCAGATTGGCGGCATCGTTCTGGCCTTCCGCCCCGCCGGCCCCGATCAGCGTATGCGCCTCGTCGATGAACATGATGATCGGAGTGGGCGAATTCTTCACCTCGTCGATCACCGATTTCAGGCGGTTTTCGAATTCGCCCTTGATGCCCGCCCCCGCCTGCAACAGCCCCAGATCGAGCGACAGCAGGCGGCAGTTGCGCAAGGCTTCGGGCACATCGCCCTGAACGATGCGCAGGGCGAAGCCTTCGACAACCGCAGTCTTGCCCACCCCCGCCTCGCCGGTGAGGATCGGATTGTTCTGCCGCCGCCGGGTGAGGATATCGACGATCTGGCGAATTTCCGGATCGCGGCCGTAGATCGGGTCGATCTTGCCGTCCTTTGCCTGCTGGGTCAGATCTATGCAGAATTTGCCCAGCGCGCTATCGCCCGAAGGCCCCGATGCCGCGCCTTCGCCGCCACTTTCGCCCGGCGCGCCCGAAGTGGCAATCGCCGCCCCGGCCTCTTCCGATGCCGAGGTTATCTTGGCAAAACCCTTGCGCAGATCCTCGGTGTTGATCTTCTTCAATTCGGTGCCCATTTGCCGGGTCAGCGGTGCCAGATCTTCGTTGGTCAGCAGCGCGAGCAGCATATGCCCCGAACGGATTTCCGCCGCGCCCAGATGCAGCGAGGCATACAGCCACGCCTCGCGCGCCATCTTCACCACATAGGGCGCGATGGCGGGATTGCGGCCATTGCCGCGCTTGAACTTTTCGATCGAGAGCGAGAGATCGCGGGAGAACTTGCCCTTATCGATCTCGAAATGATCGAGGATCACCGATAGATCGGAATTCTGACGATCGAGCAGTTTTTGCAGCCAGTGTTCGATCTCCACATCATAATGCGTCTGGCTCAAGGCCAGGCCGAGCGCGGATTCAAGCGTCTGCTTGCAAGTCTTGTCGAGCTTGCCGATTAGTGCCGTCAGAGTTTCCTGCGCCATCTGTCCCCCATGACCAAAACGCTGCGCAAACCCATGTTTGCGCAAGCGTGATCCAGAATAGCGACCCGTAATCTGTCCGCTCGCATCGAAATTCCCCCGGCGGACTGCGTTGCAGGCTATACCGCTGCCGCGCGTTCCACAACCGCTTTTTCCTGATGAATGGCAGCCTGGTCGATCGGGATCACGCAATCTTCGAGAATTGCCGCATCGCTGTCGAATTCGCCGAGCCAGGTGGTCCAGCCGAGCATGGCGGGCGTGTACTCGTCACCCAGCCGCAGCGGTGGAATCTCGTGCGCGGCAATCCGCAGCCGCAGCGATGGCCGCTGATCGAGCCCCGCCGCCA
>JBGSLI010000064.1:0-3804 GCA_041740775.1 Alteraurantiacibacter sp.
CCCGCCAGCTGCACCGCAAGCGGCGCGGCCGCGCGCCATGGCCGGTGATCGCGCTGGTCGGCTATACCAATGCCGGAAAATCCACGCTGTTCAACCGTATGACGGGGGCCGATGTGATGGCCGAAGACCTGCTCTTCGCCACGCTCGATCCCACGATGCGGGCGATCAGCCTGCCGGGGGTGGAAAAGGCCATATTGTCGGATACGGTGGGCTTCATTTCGGATCTGCCCACGCAGCTTGTCGCCTCCTTTCGCGCCACGCTGGAGGAAGTGACTGCCGCCGATGTGGTGCTCCACGTGCGCGATATCGCCAATCCCGATACCGCGCAGCAGAAGCGGCAGGTGCTGGCGGTGCTGGCCGAACTTGGCGTGGTGGACGAGACGGGCGAAGGGGTGGATGCGCCGGTAATCGAGGTGTGGAACAAGTGGGACCTGCTCGATCCCGATACGCGCGCGGAACTGCGCGGGCTGGCCGAAGCGGGCGATGATGTGCTGCCCGTCTCCGCGATCAGCGGCGAAGGGATCGATGCCCTGCGCGAGCATCTGGGAGTGATCCTGACGCAGGGCGCGCGCACCCACTGCTTTGTCATCCCGGCCAGAGACGGGGCCCGCATCGCCTGGCTCCACGCGCATGGCGAAGTGCTGGGCGACGAGGATGCGGGCGCGGGCGAGGCGGGGCCGCTGCGCCGGGTTGAGGTGCGCCTGACCGAGAAGGAACTGGGGCGGTTCGAAATGCTCGGCGCGTCCTGATCGCGCCTCCCCCGCAGGCCCGCCATCCCGATGCGACATTTGCGATTGCAAATTTGTCCGCCCGCGCCACAATCGCGGGCGAAGCGGGGAGATGATGCATGGGTTTTGCGCAGTGGTATGACAGGGCCATCCTGCCAAAGGTGGTGGCGCTGGGGTGCGGCACGCCGGAGGTGGCCGAATTGCGCCGTGAAGTGGTGCCGCTGGCGCGCGGCGCGGTGTTTGAACTGGGCTGCGGCGGGGGCTTCAACCAGGCCTTGTATGACAGCAGTGCGGTGACTCATTTCTGCGGAATCGATCCCAATCCCGGCCTGCTCGATGCAGCGCGTGCGCGTGCGGCGGAAAAGGGTTGGCAGGCCGATATCCGCGCCGGGAAGGGCGAGGCGATCCCGTTCGGCGATGGTTCCTTCGATACCGTGGTGTGCACCTACACGCTGTGTTCGGTGGACGATCCGGCGCGCGTGCTGGCCGAAATGCGCCGGGTGCTGAAGCCCGACGGGCGGCTGCTGTTTCTCGAACACGGGCGCGCGCCCGATCCGGGGCCAGCCCGATGGCAGCGGCGGATCGAACCGGTGTGGAAACATCTGGCGGGCAATTGCCACCTCACCCGCGAGATCGGCAATGCCATCCGCGCCGCCGGGTTCGAAGTGGAGCCGATCGGCCGCGGTTATTTCGAAAAGGCGCCCAAATGGGCGGGCTGGATGGAATGGGGCACCGCGCGCCGCGCCGGGGCCTGATCATTTCGCATCGACGGAAATACAGGGGCGGGTTAGCTGCTTTTGCCAGCCGTTAACCCGCCCCGATTGCTGTTTCGTCCTGATTGCCGCTCCGGCTCAATTGCCAAAGGTGCGTTGCCACCATCCGCTGCGCCGGGGCGAACCATCATCCTCCGTCTCGCCAGCACCGGCTGCGCCATTATCGGCCGCACTGCCATTGGTGTCATTGGCGACCTTGGGCTGGGCATCGGCCTTCTTGCGCGGACTGCGGCGCTCCTTGGGCTTGGCCTCCGCTTCCGCTTCCGGTTCCGCTTCGGGCGCGGCTTCAGCATCGGCTGCGACAGGTTCTTCCTTGGTGACCGCCTTCTTGCGCGGAGCCCGGCGGGCTCTGGGCTTGGGCGTTTCCTCGGTCACGACTTCGGGTGCGGCTTCGACTTCGGGAGTGACTTCGGGAGTGGCTTCGGGAGCGGCTTCCGCAACCTCTTCCTCCGCAACCTTCCTGCGCGAACGGCGCTTCGGCTTCGGCTTTTCGCCAGCTTCGGTCTCGGTTGCGGCTTCGGCCACTTCCTCTGGCGCGACTTCCGCTTCTGCCACGGCATCCACAGCTACGGCCTCGGCGGTATCCATATCTTCGGATGCGATGTCATCGTCCCGCTTGCGGTTGCGACCGCGACCGCCGCGACGGCCCCGGCGCGGCTTGCCTTCGCTGTCTTCCCTGGCTTCTTCCGCACCGGCGGATGGTGCCTCGTCGTCGTGCGTTTCGTCTTCGCCTTCCTCGGCAGCACCGCTTTCGCCCTGCTGCTCGTCACCGTCCTGACGGGTTTTGTTGCGGCCCCGGCCTCCACGGCGGCGGCGGCGGCGCTTTCTGCGCGCATCGCCGTCACTGTCATCACCGTCATCGCGATTTCCTCGCACACCGCGTGCTTCGTCGCGATCGGAACTGCGATCGCCATCAGCTTCGTCGGCCTCTTCCTCGAAATCATCCTCTTCGTCGGGAATATCATCCTCGGCCTCGTCATCGTCGACAATCGGCTCGAACCGCGGCGCAACGACCGGCTTGGGGCCGGACGAGGTAACGCGCATCTTGGCGCCTTCGTCCTCGCCTTCGGGCCGCACTTCCACGCTCACGCCATAGCGGCTCTCGATTTCCGAAAGGTCGGAACGCTTGGCGTTGAGCAGATAGACCGCCGCCTCGGTGGAGGCGTAGAGCGTGATTACCGAACCCCGGCCCTTGGCCGCCTCGTCCTCGATCACCCGCAGCGCGGAAAGGCCCGCGCTCGATGCGGTGCGCACCAGCCCGGTGCCGTCGCAATGCGGACATCCGCGGGTGGAGGCTTCGAGCACGCCGGTGCGCAGCCGCTGGCGGCTCATTTCCATCAGCCCGAAGCCTGAAATGCGGCCCACCTGGATGCGCGCGCGATCGTTCTTGAGCGCATCCTTCATCGCCCGTTCGACCTTGCGGATATTCGAGCTGTGATCCATGTCGATGAAATCGATCACCACCAGCCCGGCCATGTCGCGCAAGCGCAATTGCCGGGCGATTTCGCGCGCGGCTTCCAGATTGGTGTGCAGCGCGGTCGCTTCGATCCCGTGTTCCTTGGTGGAGCGGCCCGAATTGATGTCGATCGATACCAGCGCCTCGGTGGGATTGATGACCAGATAGCCGCCCGATTTGAGCTGCACCACGGGCTCATACATCGCCGAAAGCTGATCTTCCGCACCGTATCGCTGGAACAGCGGCACCGGATCGGAATAGGCCTTCACCCGCCGCACATGGCTGGGCATCAGCAGTTTCATGAACTGGCGGGCGGCCTTGTAGCCTTCCTCGCCTTCCACCACGACTTCCTCGATCTCGCGATTGTAGATGTCGCGGATGGCGCGCTTGACGAGGTCCGAATCGGAATGGATCACACTTGGCGCGCTCGACGCCATCGTGCGTTCGCGGATTTCGTCCCACAACCGGGCGAGATAATCGAAATCGCGCTTGATTTCGGGCTTGGTGCGCGAAAGCCCGGCGGTGCGCACGATCAGACCCATGCTCTTGGGCAGCGAAAGATCGGAAACGATGCTTTTCAGCCGCTTGCGATCGGTGCCGCTGGAAATCTTGCGCGAAATGCCGCCGCCGTGGCTGGAATTGGGCATCAGCACGCAATAACGGCCCGCGAGGCTGAGATAGGAGGTGAGCGCGGCGCCCTTGTTGCCGCGTTCTTCCTTCACCACCTGCACCAGCAGCACCTGGCGGCGCTGGATTACGTCCTGGATCTTGTAGCGGCGGCGCAGCGCCTGCCGACGGGCGCGCGCCTCGTCGATTTCCTTGGCGCGGCTGGTGCTGCGCTGACCGC
>JBGSLI010000065.1:0-3985 GCA_041740775.1 Alteraurantiacibacter sp.
ATGAAGGGCGCGGCGCTGGCGGCGGGCGTTTATTCGGCGTCGCTTTTGCGTTCGCTGATCGCCGCCGCGCTGGTGGCGCCGGTCTGGCTGGGCAGCGGCTTTGCCTGGCCGCAATGGCCGGTGCTCAAGCTGCACATGGAGCGCGGCGTGGTGTCCGCCGTAATGGCGCTAACCTTCTTCTTCGCGCTGACCAGATTGCCGATTGCCGAAGCGATCGCGATCAGCTTCGTCGCCCCGTTGCTGGCGCTTTATCTGGCGCATCTGCTGCTGGGAGAAACGATCGCGCGCACCGCGATATGGGCCTCGCTGCTGGGATTTGCCGGCACGCTGGTGATCGTGGGTGGGCGCCTGGGGCGCAGCGATTTCGACGAAGGGGTGGCCTGGGGGCTGGCCGCGCTGCTTTTTTCCGCGCTGCTTTACGCCTATAATTTCGTCGTCATCCGGCGCCAATCGCAGGTGGCGGGGCCGCTGGAGGTGGCAACCTTCCATTCTGGCGTGGGCGGGCTGGTACAATTGCTTGCCGCGCCGTTTTTCTTCGTGATGCCCGATAATGCCGCGCTGGGGCAGATCGGCCTGTCGGCAATGCTGACCGTGGCTGCCTCGATGATGATCGCCTGGGCCTACGCCCGCGCCGAAGCGCAGGTGCTGGTGCCGGTGGAATATACCGGGTTTGCCTGGGCGGCGCTGTTCGGCTGGATGTTCTTTGCCGAGAAGGTAACCCTCACCACGCTGATCGGCCTCGGCGTGATCGTGGCCGCCAGCTGGATCGCCGCGCCGCGTCGTCAGGCAAAGCCCGATTAATCCGCGCCTGCCGCGTTGGTCAGCACTTCTTCCTCCGGCTCCTGGTCGAACCAGTCGGCGCTTTGCCACACCAGCCCCGCCGCCGCGCCCAAAAAGGCCGCCAGCACCAGCGCGGTGAGCATGGCCAGAACTCCCAGCGGAGCCTTGCTGCGGGGCGGTTTCTGCAATGCCATCGCCCCGATCCGTGATTACGCCTCTCGATTACGCCATTGATTCCACGGGCGCGAAACAAAATTGCCCTTGCGGCCAATCTTGCCCCGGCCCCTTGACGAGCCTTCATCAAACGCGCACTTCGCGCCCGAACGCGGCCCTTCCCTCGCACCAGATTGGCCGATTGCGCAACTCTTTAGGAGGAAATCTCGTCCATGACCCAGGTCGGCGCCAATTCGCTCGGAACCCGCAAGACGCTCGAAGTGAACGGCAAATCCTACGCCTATTATTCGCTGCGGGCGGCGGCGGAAAAGTTCGGCGATGTCAGCCGCCTGCCGCATTCGATGAAAGTGCTGCTGGAAAACATGCTGCGCTTCGAGGACGAAGGCTTCACCGTGGGCGAAGAGCATGTGCGGGCGATTGTCGACTGGCAGAACAATCCGGTAACCGGCGAGGAGATCCAGTATCGCCCCGCGCGCGTGCTATTGCAGGATTTTACCGGCGTGCCCTGCGTGGTGGATCTGGCGGCGATGCGCGATGCCATCGGCAAGCTGGGCGGCGATACCGCCAAGATCAATCCGCTGGTGCCGGTGAATCTGGTGATCGACCATTCGGTGATGGTGGACGAATTCGGCCATCCCAAGGCGTTTGAACACAACATGGCGCTGGAATATGAACGCAATGCCGAGCGTTACGATTTCCTCAAATGGGGCGCCAAGAGCCTGCGCAATTTCTCCGCCGTGCCGCCGGGCACGGGTATCTGCCATCAGGTGAATCTGGAACATATCGGCCGCGGCGTGTGGTCATCGCAGGATCAGAACGGCGAACTGGTCGCCTATCCCGATACTTGCGTCGGCACCGACAGCCACACCACCATGATCAACGGCCTTGGCGTGCTGGGCTGGGGCGTGGGCGGGATCGAAGCGGAGGCGGCGATGCTGGGCCAGCCGGTCTCGATGCTGATTCCCGAAGTCGTCGGCTTCCGGCTGGATGGCGCGCTGGGCGAAGGGGTGACCGCCACCGATCTGGTGCTCACCTGCGTGCAGATGCTGCGCGCGCATGGCGTGGTGGGAAGGTTCGTGGAATTCTATGGCGCGGGCGTCGCCAATCTCAGCCTCGCCGATCGCGCCACCATCGCCAATATGGCGCCCGAATACGGTGCCACTTGCGGCTTTTTCGGAATCGACGACAAGACGCTCGATTATTTGCGGCTGACGGGTCGCCCCGAAGAAACCATCGCGCTGGTGGAAGCCTATGCCAGGGAACAGGGCCTGTGGTTCTCGCCCGAAGACGAGCCGGTGTTCTCCAGCACGCTGCAACTCGACATGGCCAGCGTGGTGCCCAGCCTGGCTGGTCCCAAGCGTCCGCAGGACAAGGTGGCGCTGCCGCTGGTGGGCGATTTGTTCAATACCGATCTGGCCAAGGTCTACGGCAAATCCGCGCCCGCAAGGGTGGCGGTAGAAGGCCGGGATCACGATGTCGGCGATGGCGATGTGGTGATTGCCGCCATCACCAGCTGCACCAATACCTCCAACCCCGATGTGATGATCGCCGCCGGGCTGGTGGCCAAGAAGGCCAATGAAAAGGGGCTGAAGCCCAAACCGTGGGTCAAGACCAGCCTCGCGCCGGGATCGCAGGTGGTGACCGATTATCTGGTCAAGAGCGGGTTGCAGGCGCATCTCGATGCGATCGGTTTTGATCTGGTGGGCTATGGCTGCACTACCTGTATCGGCAATTCCGGCCCGCTGGCCCCGCCGATCAGCGCGGCGATCAACAACAATGATATCGTTGCCGCCAGCGTGCTTTCGGGCAACCGCAATTTCGAAGGCCGGGTCAGCCCCGATGTGCGCGCCAATTTCCTCGCCAGCCCGCCGCTGGTGGTGGCCTATGCGCTGAAGGGCACTGTCACCCAGGATATCACCACCACGCCCATCGGGCAGGATCAGAACGGCAAGGACGTGATGCTGGCGGACCTGTGGCCGAGCAATCTGGAGATCGCCGAAAACCGCGCCGCCAATATCGAACGTTCGATGTTCGAGGCGCGCTATGCCGATGTCTACAAGGGCGATGAGCACTGGCAGGCGATCAGCGTGGAAGCGAGCGATACCTACAACTGGAACCCGGCCAGCACCTATGTCGCCAACCCGCCCTATTTCGAAGGCATGGGGATGCAGCCCGCGCCCGTCGAGGACATCACCGGTGCCAGGCCGCTGGCGATCCTGGGCGACAGCGTCACCACCGATCACATCAGCCCCGCCGGATCGATCAAGGAAGATTCGCCCGCGGGCGAATATCTGCTCGGCCATCAGGTGGCCCGGAAGGACTTCAATTCCTACGGCAGCCGCCGCGGCAATCACGAGGTGATGATGCGGGGCACCTTTGCCAATATCCGCATCAAGAACGAAATGGTGCCCGGCGTGGAAGGCGGCTTCACGTCCTATCAGGGCGAGACGATGGCGATCTATGACGCGGCGATGAAGCACAAGGCCGATGGCACGCCGCTGGTGGTGATCGGCGGCAAGGAATACGGCACCGGTTCCAGCCGCGACTGGGCGGCCAAGGGCACCGTGTTGCTGGGCGTGCGCGCGGTGATCGTGGAAAGCTTCGAACGCATCCACCGTTCCAACCTCATCGGCATGGGCGTGCTGCCCTTGCAGTTCAAGGATGGCGACACCCGCAAGACGCTGGGGCTGACGGGCGATTGCAGCTTTGCGATAAGGGGGCTGGACGCGCTCTCGGCAGGGCAGGATGTCGAGGTGGAAGTCACCCGCGCCGATGGCTCCACCTTCACCTTCACCGCGCAATGCCGGATCGATACCGCCAACGAAATGGAATATTACCGCAACGGCGGCATCCTCCATTACGTGCTGCGCAAGCTGGCGGCGTGATGGCCCGATAGCGCTCCGGACGGGGCAGAAGCAAGAAGGGCGGCCCGCTAGGACCGCCCTTTTTCGTGTCGGCTGAAGCCCGACTCAGGCCGCTTCGGTGCTCGGCCCGTCCTGCTTCTTCGCCCGGCGGCGGCGCAGGAATACCG
>JBGSLI010000066.1:0-2677 GCA_041740775.1 Alteraurantiacibacter sp.
GCGCAATTCCGCCTCCATCGACCGCCCAGCGTACGCCGGCAGGAAATGCGCAAGGCCTTCGGTGGTCGCGTGCGCGCGGTGAGCTGCGCTGAAAGCGTCGTTGACATAGAGCGTGCCGTTGGCCGCAATCGCCTGCGCGAAATTGGGATCGTTCGCTTCCTCACCCGGCCAGAAACGGGTGTTTTCCATCAGCCCGATATCGCCATTGCCCAGAATACCCACCGATTGTTCGGCCACCGGCCCGGCGACTTCGGGTATGAACATCACCTCGCGCCCCGTCACCCGTTCCAGATCGCCCTGCACCATCGAAAGGCTCATGGTCGAATGGCGTTCCCCCTTGGGCCTGCCGTAATGCGCCAGCAGCAGCACAATCGCGCCGCGATCGGCCAGTTCGAGGATGGTGGGCGCAACCGCAGTGACGCGGGTAAGATCGCTCGCCCGCCCATCCTTCATCGGCAGGTTGAGATCCACCCGCACCAGCGCGCGCTGGCCCGAAAGATCCTGCGGCAGATCATCGAGGGTCCTGAACGCGGCCACAGGCTTACAGAAACTTCGCCATCACGCCTGCTGTATCGAGCATGCGGTTGGAAAAGCCCCATTCATTGTCATACCAGCTGACCACGCGCGCCAGCTTGCCTTCGAGCACCGCGGTTTCCAGCGAATCGACGGTGGAACTGGCGGGCTGGTGATTGAAGTCGCTGCTCACCAGCGGCTTGTCGGTGTAATCGAGCACGCCCTTCATCGCCCCTTGCGAAGCCGCCTTGAGCGCCGCGTTCAGCTCGTCCTTCGTCGTGTCGCGCGAGGGAGTGAACACCAGATCGATCAGCGAGACATTGGGCGTGGGCACGCGCACTGACGAACCATCCAGCTTGCCCGCCAGTTCGGGCAGCACCAGCCCCACCGCGCGCGCCGCGCCGGTGGTGGTGGGGATCATGTTCTGCGCCCCGCCGCGCGCACGGCGCATGTCCGAATGCATCTGATCGAGCATCCGCTGATCGTTGGTGTAGGAATGGATCGTGGTCATGAAACCGCGCTCGATGCCCACCGTCTCGTGCAACACCTTGGCCACCGGCGACAGGCAATTGGTGGTGCAGCTGGCGTTGGATACGATCACATCATCCGCCGTCAGAACATCATGGTTCACGCCGTAAACGATGGTGGCTGAAACGCCCTTTGCCGGGGCGGAGATCAGCACCCGCTTGGCGCCTGCATCCAGATGCGGCCGGGCTTCGTCGTGGCTCTGGAAAAAGCCGGTGCATTCGAGCACGATATCCACGCCCATCGCCCCATGCGGCAGCTTGCCCGGATCGCGTTCGCTGGTAACGGCGATGCGCCTGCCGTTCACCACCAGCGCATTGCCATCGACATCCACCGTGCCGGGAAAGCGGCCGTGCGTGCTGTCGAAGCCGAACAGCAGCGCATTGGCATTGGTGTCGGCCAGATCATTGATGGCGACGAGTTCGAAATCATGGTCGTCACGCTCCAGCAGAGCGCGCGCCACCAGCCGCCCGATGCGCCCGAAACCATTGATCGCTACCTTAGTCGCCATGTCAGAAACTCCTGCCTATCTGTTGATCTTGCTGATTATTTTAGGAACTATTGCATCTGCCGATAGGCCGAATTTCTTGAACAATTCGCCCGCCGGTGCAGACGCCCCGAAACGGTCGATACCGAAATTCAGCCCATCGGTGCCGGTGTATCGTTCCCACCCATAGGTGGTTCCGGCCTCGATCGAAACCTTGCATACGTCTGCGGGGAGAATTTCGGCGCGATAGGCGGCGTCCTGCGCGTCGAACAATTGGGTGCAGACCATCGACACGACATCGGTGCCGATGCCTTCGCGTTCCAGCCTTTCCGCACATTCCAGCGCCAGCGACACTTCCGATCCGGTCGCTACCAGCACCACGCCGCGCTTGTTGCCCGCCTGCTTCAGGCGATAGGCACCAAGCGCGCTCTGCCCGCTGTCTTCGGGCGAATTGCGCAATTGCGGCAGGCCCTGCCGGGTCAGCGCGATCACCGTGGGGCGATCCTTCTGGCGCAGCGCGATTTCCCAGCATTCGGCGGTTTCGATCCGGTCAGCCGGGCGCATCACCAGCAGATTGGGCATCATCCGCAGCGATTGCAGATGTTCGATCGGCTGGTGCGTGGGGCCATCCTCGCCCAGCCCGATCGAATCATGCGTCATCACATAGATCACCCGCACCTGTTGCAGCGCCGACAGGCGGATCGCGCCGCGGCAGTAATCGGTGAAGATCAGGAAGGTGCCGCCATAGGGGATGATCCCGCCGTGCAGCGCCATGCCGTTCATCGCCGCCGCCATGCCGAATTCGCGGATGCCGTAATAGACATAACGCCCGCCGTAATTCTGCGCGGTGAAGGGTTCGGTGGCGGCGGTCTTGGTATTGTTCGAACCGGTCAGATCGGCACTGCCGCCCACCATTTCGGGCACCAGCGGGGTGAGGATATCGAGCGCCATTTCGCTGGCCTTGCGGGTGGCGAGTTTCTGCGGCTCGTCGAACCATTTGGCAAAGGCCTTGGCCGCCTTGTCGCCTGCGGGCAGATCGCCCGCCATCCTGCGGCTGAATTCGGCCTTTTGCGCGCTGGCATCGAGGCGGCTGGCCCATGCGGCGCGTTCGGGCTTGCCGCGTTCCCCCGTGGCGCGCCAAGCGGCCAGCAC
>JBGSLI010000067.1:0-7171 GCA_041740775.1 Alteraurantiacibacter sp.
TAGGCAGCGGCCATGAAGGCGGCGCCGCCCTCCTGCCTGCACGTCACCGTGTCGATCGCCGGGCAATCGGCCAGCGCATCGAGCACCGGCAGGAAGCTCTCCCCCGGAACGGTGAAGATACGGTCGCAGCCCTGTTCGACAAGGCAATCGACCAGCAGGCGCGAAGCGGAGCGGTTCATGGCGTGCAGCGATAGCGGCGCGTGGTTGCGGCGGCAACTATCCGCGCGGGCCGCGCTTGCAGGAAGACCGTCCCGTCTGTGGACAGGAACGACAAGGCCCTTCGCGGATTGGTTAGCAAAAGGTTAAAGCATGGCCCATGCGACGCGCACTTGTCCTCACCGATGAATCGGCCCGCCACCCGTTCCGGGCATCGCTGCCCCCGCACGTGCTGTTGCGCGCGAACGAGATCGAAAGAACCGTGCCGTGGCGGCTGCGACTGGAACTGACGCGCAAGGATGCCGAATCCATGCTGGCGGCCTATGCTGCGGGATTCGTGGCAACGCTGACCTTTTTCGGCTGAAATCTCATTCAGCGGCGGCGGCGGCCCCAATCCGGGCATTTGCAGCCCTTTCCGCGTCCAGCAGCACCCCGGCCAGCCAGGCCGATATCAGGCACATCGCCGCGCTCAGCAGCAATTGTTCGGCCAACGGCACGCCCGCCGCGCTCAATCCCAGCGCCAGCAGCGATCCCGCCACCATCGCGCCCGAATTGACGATATTGTTCGCCGCCACCGCGCGGCTTGCCTGCGAAGTGGGCACCTTGGTGGTAAGGAAGGCGTAGAGCGGCACCACGAACATCCCCCCGAACACTGCAATCAGCAGCAGGCTGCACAGCACCGCCCAGGCCATCGGGTGCGAAAGGAAAGTGGCCACATCCATCAATTGCGCATCCGCCAGACCCGCGTTCCACACCCGGCAAACGACATAGAACACCGCCACCATCGCCCCCATCATCAGCACCGAGCGCGGGGCGTAGCGGGCAGAAACCTCTCCCTTCAGCAGCAGATTGACCGCCACCGAACCGGCGGCGACGCCGATCGAGAAGAACACCAGGAACAGGCTGGCCACTTCCTTGTTCGCCATCAGCACGTTCTTTGCCAGCGGCGGGAACTGAATGAACAGCACCGATCCGATGGTCCAGAAAAAGCTGATCGCCAGGATGGCGAAAAACACTTCGCGGTGATGGGTGATATCGCGCACCAGCCGGTAAGATGATGTGAAGGGGTTGAAATCAATCGTGTCCGGCTCGTTTCCCAGCGGCGGGGCGGGGGGCACCTGGCGGCTGGTGAAATAGCCGATCACGGCAAAACCGATCGCCGCCAGCGCGGCCACTTCCACCGCGAGGAACCCGGCCAGGATGGTGCCCGCCATGATCGCCAGATAGGTTCCTGCCTCCACCAGCCCGGTGCCCGCCAGCACCTCGTCCTTTTTCAGATGTTGCGGCAGGATGGCGTATTTGATCGGGCCGAAGAAAGTGGAATGCGTGCCCATCGCAAACAGCGCCAGCATCAGCAGCGGGATCGCCACCATATGCACCGCCACGCCGCGCCAGGCGAGGAACAGGCCGATCGCGCCTATCGCCATGATGCCGATTTCCGCCGCCTTCACCATGCGGATGATCTTCGCCTTGTCGCGCAGATCGGCCAATTGCCCGGCTACGGCCGAAAGCAGGAAGAACGGCAGGATGAACACCGCCGAAGCCGCGCCGGAAAATACCGTCTCGGTCTCGGCGGAATTATACACGCTGTAAACGACGAACAGCACCATCGTCGTCTTGTAGAGGTTGTCGTTGAACGCATTGAGCAATTGCGTGACGAACAGCGGCAGGAACCGGCGCTGTTTGAGCAGGTGGGTAGAGGTGAACATGGGTGGGTTTGCGTGCCTTCCTCTTCGCCCGCCGCCGTGCCAGGAGCGCTTGCGCGAACGGGCTTATAACCAATTGCGGGCATAGGCCACGCTTTTTCCCGAAGCATTAACGCGCTAGAGAGTGGATCATGTGGTCGCTGCCCAACATCCTCACCATGTCGCGCATCGTTGCGCTGCCCCTGCTCGCCTTCCTGATCTGGTGGCCGGGATGGGAGGCGGGATATCTGCTCGCCTTCGTGCTTTACACGGCAATGGGGATTACCGACTATTTCGACGGGATGCTGGCCCGGTCGAGCGGGGCGGTGAGCCGATTGGGGATTTTCCTCGATCCGATCGCCGACAAGATCATGGTCGCCACCGTCATCCTCGTGCTCACCGCCATGGGCGTACTGCGCGGGCCATATGTGGGGGACATGCACGTGATCGCGGGCCTCATCATCCTGATCCGCGAGATCGCGGTCTCTGGCCTGCGCGAATTCCTCGGTGGATTGCAGGTATCGATGCCGGTGAGCAAGCTGGCCAAGTGGAAGACGACTTTCCAGCTGGTCTCGCTCGGCGCGCTGATCCTGGGGCAGGGGCTGCCCGGATGGGTGATCGAGGCGAGCGGGGTGGCCCACAATGTGCCGCATACCGTGGGCCTCGTCACGCTGTGGGCGGCGGCGATCCTGACGCTGGTGACGGGGTGGGATTACCTGCGGGTGGGATTGAAGCACATGGATTGAGAAGCGGGTTCGGGATGGATTGCGCGCCTGATCTCAACCCGCCCGCAATTCCTCGGCCAGCAGGCGGAATTCTTCCGCCCGCGGTGAATTGGGGCGCCACACAAGGGCGATTTCGCGGCTGGTGTTGCGGCCTTTCAGCGGGCGGGCCACAACGTCTGTTTCGTGGAGTATTCCCGCATCGATGGCCATTTTCGGCAGCATGGTAAGGCCCAGCCCATTGTCCACCATCTGCACTAGCGTATGCAGCGAAGTGCCGATCATGGTGGCGCTGGCGCGCAGTTCGGGGCGGTTGCACGCGGCCAGCGCGTGTTCCTTCAGGCAATGCCCGTCTTCTAGCAGCAGCAGCCGTGCCTCGTCGATCATGCCGGGGGGGATTTCTGCGGGCGGATCGCGCGGATCGTCCTTGGGGAAAGCGACGAACAGATCATCATCGGCGATCTTTGCCTTCTCTACCTCGCCGGTGGCGAAGGGAAGCGCCAGCAGCACGCAATCGGCGCGGCCGTGGTGGAGCGATTCGATGGCGTGATCGGATGTCTCCTCGCGCAGGAACAGCTTCAGCGCCGGGCGTTCGCGGCGCAGGCGCGGCAGGATGCGCGGCAGCAGGAAGGGGGCGATGGTGGGGATGACGCTCATCCTGAGTTCGCCCGAAAGCGGCTTTCCGGCGGCCTGCACCAGTTCGGCCAGTTCCTCGGTCTCGCGCAGCACGCGGTGCGCCTTGGCCACCACATTGTTGCCCAGCGGGGTGAAGCGGACCACGCGGCGGCTGCGTTCCACCAGCGTTACCCCCAGCAGCGATTCGAGCTCGCGAATTCCCGCAGAAAGCGTCGATTGCGAGACGAAACTGGCATCCGCCGCGCGCCCGAAATGCCCGTGCTCGTGCAGCGCGACCAGATATTGCAGCTGCTTGATGGTGGGCAGATAGGTGGTCATCGGCCCGCGCTATTCCGCGTCAGCCTGCGCTATATCCGTCACCACATCGTCGATATGGGTCATCTTCAGCCGCCCCTTTTCCACCGCGAAGGCGAGCTTTCCCTCCACCAGATCGAGCGCATCCTTGCCGAACACCTCAAACCGCCAGCCTTCGAGGATCGGCAGCTTGCGCACGCCTGCAGCGAGCAGTTCGAGTTCGTCCGATCTGGTCAGCAGGCGCGATGCCACGTCGATTTCGCGCGAGCGGATTTTCAGCAGCAGTTTCAGCAGATCGGCCACCAGCGCGCCTTCCTTGCCCAGCGGCGCGCCGCGCTTGGGCTTTTCGGGCAATTCTTGATCGGGCAGCGGTTCGGCATTCCTGAGCACGCGCATCAGCCGCTTGCCGATATCGTTTTCCTGCCAGGCGTTGGAAAGCCCGCGCACCTTGGCAAGGTCTTCCTGCTGCCTGGGCGGGTGGCTGGCGATATCGGCCAGCGTTTCATCGCGGATGATGCGGCCGCGCGGGATATCCTTGTCCTGCGCCTCGGTCTCGCGCCATGCGGCCAGCGCCTTCAGCCGCCCCAGCACCGCCGGATTGCGGCCCGGCGCGCGGATGCGGTGCCAGGCCGTTTCGAGATCATTGGCGTAATTGGCCGGGTCCGCCAGCTTTTCCATCTCCGCATTCAGCCAGTGGCCGCGCCCGGTCTTGACCAGCTTCTTCAGCATCCGCGGGAATATGGTGGCGAGATAGGTGACATCGCCGATGGCGTATTCGATCTGCCTTTCGCTCAAGGGCCGGCGGCTCCAGTCGGTGAAGCGCGCGCCCTTGTCGATCGTCTTGTTCAGCCAGCTTTCCACCAGATTGGCATAGCCGATCTGTTCGGACTGGCTGATCGCCATCATCGCGATCTGCGTATCGAAGATGGGGAAGGGGGTCTTGCCGGTAAGGTTGTAGACGATTTCCACGTCCTGCCCGCCGGCATGGAATACCTTGAGCACTTCGTCGTTATCGCACAGCAGATCGAGCAGCGGAGACAGGTCCATCCCCTTGGCCAGCGGATCGATCGCGGCCGCCTCTTCCTCGTTGCCCACCTGAATCAGGCACAGCAGCGGGTAATAGGTATTCTCGCGCATGAATTCGGTATCGACGCACACGAAATCGTGCTGCGCCAGCCTGTCGCACAGTTCGGCAAGCGTTTGGGTATCGGTGATAAGGGGATGGATCTGCATGTCTCGTTCGTTTCTTGTCTGGCCGGTTCACCGACCTGCGCACCCGCCCCGCCAAGCTGCAAATCTTGACAAAACGCCGTGCATACCCTGTTAGCGCGCGCATATTAGCGATGGCATATGCACCGCCGGTGCGCGCCCTTAGCGCCATAGCTTCCGAAATGGAAAGAGTCCCGATGCACGCCTACCGTTCCCACACTTGTGCCCAGCTATCGAAAGCCGATGTCGGAAAAGCCGTCCGCCTGTCGGGCTGGGTCCACCGCAAGCGCGATCACGGCGGGGTGCTGTTTGTCGATCTGCGCGATCATTACGGCATCACGCAGATCGTTGCTGATGAAGACAGCCCCGCGCTGGCGCTGCTCGACGGGTTGAAGCTGGAAAGCGTCATCACCGTGGACGGCAGCGTGAAGGCGCGCGACGGCGCGGCGGTGAACCCCAATCTGCCCACCGGAGAGATCGAGGTGTTCGCGCGCGAGGTGACGGTGCAGAGCCACGCCAGCGAATTGCCGCTGATCGTCAATTCGGCGGAGGATTACCCGGAAGAAACGCGGCTGAAATACCGCTTCATCGATTTGCGGCGCGAGCGGGTTCACGCCAATATCATGCTGCGCAACCGGGTCATCACCAGTCTGCGCCAGCGAATGATCGCGCAGGGGTTCAGCGAATTCCAGACCCCGATTCTGGGCGCGTCCAGCCCTGAGGGCGCGCGCGACTACCTTGTCCCCAGCCGCCTGCATCCGGGCCGTTTCTACGCGCTGCCGCAGGCGCCGCAGATGTTCAAGCAATTGCTGATGGTGGCCGGCTTCGATCGCTATTTCCAGATCGCTCCCTGCTTCCGCGACGAGGATTTGCGCGCCGACCGCAGCCCGGAATTCTACCAGCTCGATTTCGAAATGAGCTTCGTCACGCAGGAAGACGTGTTCAACGCCATCGAACCCGTGCTGGCGGGCGTTTTCGAAGAATTCTCCGGCGGCAAGAGCGTGACGGCGGCTGGCACATTCCCGCGCATTCCTTATGCCGAAGCGCTGCTGAAATACGGCACCGACAAGCCCGATCTGCGCAATCCGCTGGTGATTGCCGATGTCTCGCACCATTTTGCAAAATCGGGATTCGGCATTTTCGAAAGCATTGTGGGCAGCGGCGGCGTGGTCCGCGCCATCCCCGCGCCTGCCACGCACGAAAAGAGCCGCAAGTTCTTCGACGAAATGAACGACTGGGCGCGCAAGGAAGGCTTTTCCGGCCTCGGCTATGTCACCCGCAAACAGGGCGAATTCGGCGGCCCGATCGCCAAGAATCACGGACCGGAGGAAATGGCCCGAATCTATGCCGAACTCGGCCTGGGCGAAAATGACGGGCTGTTCTTTGCTGCGGGCAAGGAAAAGGACGCGGCCAAGCTGGCCGGTGCCGCGCGCGCCCGCGTGGGCGAGACGCTCGGCCTGATCGAACCCGATTGCTTCAAATTCTGCTGGATCGTCGACTTTCCGATGTTCGAATATGACGAAGAGGCAAAGAAGGTCGATTTCAGCCACAACCCCTTCTCGATGCCGCAGGGCGAGATGGCGGCGCTGGAAGGCGAGGACCCGCTTTCGATCAAGGCGTGGCAATATGATATCGTCTGCAATGGCTATGAACTGTCGAGCGGGGCGATCCGGAACCACAAGCCCGAAATCATGTACAAGGCGTTCGAAATCGCCGGATACAGCCGCGCGGATGTGGACGCCAATTTCTCCGGCATGATCGAGGCGTTCAAGCTGGGCGCGCCGCCGCACGGCGGTTCTGCGCCGGGCATAGACCGGATCGTGATGCTGCTGGCGGATGAACCGAACATCCGCGAGGTCATCGCCTTCCCGCTCAACCAGCGGGCGCAGGATCTGATGATGGGCGCGCCCAGCCAGGTAACCCCGCGCGCGCTGCGCGATGTGCATATCCGCACGATCGAACCGCCCAGGGATTGAGGCGGGGCGGGATCGCGCGTAGCCTTTGCTACCGGGTGAACAAGGAGACGCGCATGGCCTGTTCGCGCAGATCGGTGCTTGCGGGCGCGCTTGCAGGTGCGTTCGCCGCTCCGCTTGCGGCCTGCGTTGGCGATGAGCGCCGCAGCGGCCTCACACGGCTTTATGTGCTGGGCACGATCCATTCCGGCCACCGGCGCAGCAGGGCCTATTCGCTCGAGGTGCTGGCCGAGGCCTTCCGCCGCGCCGAACCCGATATCCTGCTTGCCGAAATTCCGCCCGACCGGATCGCCGAGGCTTATCGCAGCTTCCGTTATGACGGCAGGGTCACCGAGCCGCGCACCGCGGTATTTCCCGAATATGTCGATGTCGCGTTTCCGCTGACCCGCGATCTGGGTTTCGAGATCGTCGGCACCGCTGGATGGACCCAGGAAATCGCCGACAATCGCCAGGCTGCGCTGGCCCGGATCCAGCGCGATCCGGCGCGCGCGCGGCA
>JBGSLI010000068.1:0-4649 GCA_041740775.1 Alteraurantiacibacter sp.
CCGCCTCGCGCAGCACGCGCTTTGCTGCGCCAACGGCCTGCGTCGAGCCCATGCCTGGCGGCTTGTCGAGCACCAGCCATCCGTGCGGTTGGCAAACCGGCTTCGGGCGCGGATCAGCCACCGGCAATCCATTGGGCCAGCCCCAGATATTGCCCCATCGCCCATTCCACCGGCGGCAGCACGACGCGCTCGATAATGCCGAGCCCCGGAAAGACATAGGGCACCGCCACCAGCAGCACGAACAATAGCGGGAAGCCGAGCGGGCGGATTCTATCGTACACCCTTGCGGCGGCGGGCGGCAGCAGGCCTTCGATCACATGGCTGCCATCGAACGGCGGGATCGGCAGCAGGTTGAACAATGCGAGGAAGATGTTGATCGAGATGAAATAGACGAAAGCGGAAACGAGCAGTTCGGGCGGGCCGACATCGAAGGGAAAGGCGATCCGCACGATCAGCCCCAGCGCCACCGCACCGATCAGCGCCAGCACGAAATTGGTCCCCGCCCTGCCGCCGCCACCGCCATCATGCCGAAGCGCGGATTGTTCAGTCGCCACTTGTTCACCGGCACCGGCCTGGCCCAGCCGAACACCGGCAATCCCGCCAGCGCCAGCCCGCCCGGCACCAGCAAGGTGCCGACGGGATCGACATGGCGCAGCGGGTTGAAGCTGAGGCGGCGCTGTTCCTGCGCAGTGGGATCGCCCAGCATCAGCGCGGTCCAGCCGTGCGCCACTTCATGAAAGACGATGGCGATGACAAGGCACGGGATCAGGATCGCGGCCAGCAGGATGGTTTCACTCATCGGCTGCACATGGGGCCTGGCGCGTCTCTGGTAAAGTGCGGCGCGAGCGGGCATGAATGCTGCGGTTCGGGAAGCGGGGGATAAGCATGGCAACATCGGCATCGGCATCGGAACAGGTGCAAGCGCAGAAGGGCTTTCTCGGCTGGATCGAACGCACGGGCAACCGGCTGCCCGATCCGGTGCTGCTGTTCGTTTATTTCATCGCTGTGCTGGTAGCGATTTCGGTTGTCGCCAGCCTGGCCGGATGGTCCGCCGCGCATCCGGTGGAAATCGATCCTGCCACCGGTGCCCTGCGGATCGTGACGGTGGAAAGCCTGCTCTCGACCGAAAACCTGCGCCGCCTGCTGACCGAAATGCCCGAAACCTTCACCCGCTTTCCGCCACTGGGCTTTGTACTGGTGGTGATGCTGGGCGCGGGCGTGGCAGAACGATCGGGCCTGTTCACCACCGCCATGCGCGCCAGCGTCGCCAAAGCGCCGCGCTTCTGGCTGACCCCGGCGGTGGCGTTTGCCTGCATGATGGCCAATCATGCCGCCGATGCCGCCTTTGTGGTGATGATCCCGCTGGCGGCGATCATCTACCATTCGGCGGGCCGCCACCCGCTGGTGGGAATCGGGGTGGGGTTTGCCGCGGTTTCCGGGGCCTTCAGCGCCAATCTTCTGCCCGGCCAGCTCGATGCGCTGCTGCTGGGCATCACCGAGGCTGCGGTGCGGACCGTGTTCGGCAGCTACACCGCCAATATCGCCGGCAATTGGTATTTCATCGCCGCCATGCTGGTGGCCTATCTGCCGGTGATCTGGTTCGTGACTGACCGGATGGTGGAACCCCGGCTGGGCACTTATGATCCGGCGCTGGCAGGAGACGCGCCGACGGGAGAAGCCGCTGAAGAAATCTCACCCGGCCAGAAGCGCGGATTACGCCATGCCGGGCTAGTGGTGGTGGCTCTCGTCATCGTCTGGACCTGGCTCACCATCGGCCCCGATGCGCCGCTGATCGACACCGCCGCCCCGCCCGAAGGCCGGATGACGCCCTTCTACCGAAGCCTGCTGCCGTTCTTCCTGCTGGTATTCCTGCTGCCCGGCTATGCCTATGGCCGCGCGGCGGGCACAATCGGCGATCACCGCGATCTCATCGGCATGATGGCAGAGGCGATGAAGGACATGGCCTATTACATGGTGCTGGCCTTTGTTGCGGCGCATTTCGTGGCGATGTTCGCCTGGTCCAACATGGGGCTGGTGCTGGCGGTGACGGGGGCCGATGCGCTGAAGGCCAGCGGCCTGCCGATCTGGGCGATGCTGCTGGCGGTATTGTTCTTCGGCGCGGCGCTCAATCTGCTGGTGGGCTCGGCCAGCGCCAAATGGTCGGTCCTCGCGCCGGTGCTGGTGCCGATGCTGATGCTGGTGGGAATCTCGCCCGAAATGACCACGGCAGCATTCCGCGTGGGCGACAGCGCCACCAATATCGTCACCCCGCTGATGGTGTATTTCCCGCTGGTGCTGATCTTCTGCCAGCGCTGGAACCGCAGCTTCGGCCTCGGCAGTCTGACCGCGATGATGGTGCCTTATTGCATCGGCATCATGGCGGCGGGAACCTTGCTGACGGTGGCCTGGGTGGTGCTGGACCTGCCACTGGGTCCGGGCGCGAGCGTGTTCATCGATGGCTTGCCGGGGGCGGGATGAAAAGGCTGCTGATCGTCTGGTACAGCTTTACCGGCGGCAGCCGCCAGCTGGCCGAGGCAGCGCGGAACGGCGCGCTGGAGGCGGGCGAAATTGATGTGCGATACGTGAAGGCGGAGGAGGCACAGGCGGAAGACCTGCTCGCCGCCGACGGCTATATCTTCGCCTGTCCGGAAAACCTCGCCGCGATTGCCGGGGTGATGAAGGCCTTCTTCGACCGCACCTATTACGAAGTTCTCGGCCACATCGAGGGCCGTCCCTATGCCGCGATGATCTGCGCCGGATCGGACGGAACCAATGCGCAGGCCCAGCTTGAACGGATCGCTACCGGCTGGCGGCTGAAGCGGGTGGCAGATACGCGGATCGTCAATGTGGGCGCCCAGACCAAGGAGGAAATCCTCGCCGGGAAGGTAATCGGTGCGGTGGAACTGGCAGAGGCGCGCGAACTTGGCGCGACGCTGGCGGCGGGGCTGGAAATGGGGGTGTTCTAGGCAGAGCGGGCCGGTTTGGCGGGTGGCTGGGCGTCAGGTTGCGGAAGGAGGTGGGTTGCGGATGCCGGGAGCCTTGAACTGGGTGGAGAGGGGACGCGTCTTCAAACGCTCAGCGACATGCGACACGGTCTGAGTCCGCAGGTTGCGTCACACAAGTCCCGCCACCTACAACCTCGACCTTCCCGCCTCTTCTCCTGCTCAGCAAGATTCGGGCCTCCCCCGAAACATTGGCGTAGTTCGAGCCTGCGCCCCCGATTGCAATTCTCGCATTTGTCGTTCGGAGCCGCATGGCGTCGATCGACCCCGCTCCCCCAACCGAGTAGGTCGCCTCTCTAGCCATTCCGTCCGCCGATATGCCACCCGCCCCATTCGTAGCCAAACGAACTTCTCCAACATCCAGTCTGGTAACTTCGATGGACCCAGCTGCTTGGGTTGTTGCGGAAAAACTATCGCCCTGCGGCCCAATAATTTCGACCCGGCTCGGTCCATCGACGTCGATGGATGCCAGAGTCGGTGTCCACACGGCGATATTCACCCCTGCCCCCGGATTCCAACTCCGTTCTGCGCCTTCAGGATAGCTAAGGGTGAGCGTCCCGTCTTCGACTGTAGCTATGACGTCATCGATCATCGCGAGGGGGCCCTGAAGCCGAACCCGATTTTCTTCATCACTTGCAAAAACAGTCACCATGAAAGCACCAGACACCTTCACCTGCTCGAACCTCGCGACAGGCACGTCGCGAACTGGATAGGGACTGGGATCTGCGTCAGCGGCGGTAGCCGAAACGGACTCAGCCGCCGTATCGGATTGCTGCAAACGCATCCCGGTGTTCGAAAGTGTCAGGGCGATCGAAGCAATTGCAAATAGGATCATGATCGAAACTCCAAGGTAGGCCAGACGCCGGTATTTGCTGGATGGCACCAAGGAGTTGGCTGCGGCGGTCGGCACGGCCACCCCAATATTGCTGGGTCCCATATTATTTGGGGGTCCCGCCTCTGCTTGCGCGAGCATCCGAGCAGCTTCTCGACTGCTTGAAACGCCCAAATGTCGCCGAGCTTCGCGCAAGTGCTCGGTCACGGTGTGCACCGATATGCCCAGCTCGCTGGCGATCGATTTGGTTTCAAAGCCACCGAATAGGAGGCGCAATATCTCCTTCTGCCGAGGAGTTAGTTTTTGAAGCTCAGGAACACTCATCAACGCGAGTATTTCGAAAAATGTAAATGTCCGCAACGGGGTCGTTAGCAGAGAGTCCGTTCATGGCGGTAGAAACCGAAAAGCCGCCCCTGCAACAGGGCCTCACCCTGCCCAGCCAAACTACCGATACATCCCCAGCTCTTCCGCAAAGTGCCGTCGGCATAGCGCGACGTAGCGCTCGTTGCCGCCGATTTCGGTCTGCGCGCCTTCGTCCACCGCTTCGCCGCTGCGCGATACGCGCAGGTTCATCGTCGCCTTGCGGCCGCAGTGGCATACCGCCTTCAACTCGACGAGCGAATCCGCGATTCCCAGCAGCACCGCCGAGCCGGGGAAAAGATCGCCGCGAAAATCGGTGCGCAGGCCGTAGCACAGCACCGGGATATTGCCCTCGTCCGCCAGCCGCGCGCATTGCCACACCTGCAGCGCGGTGAGGAATTGCGCCTCGTCGATCAGCACGCAGGCGAGCGGCGCGGCCTCGTGCTGCGCCATCG